>CAZRMG010000045.1:0-645 GCA_964601095.1 uncultured Melioribacteraceae bacterium
TCATCCTGCGCATAAATTTTTGCGCCGAAAAAAATTAAAGCGAGTGTAAAAATCATGAATACTTTTTTCATCCTTCCTCCAATCAATTATTATTTGTTATAGTTCAATTCTTTATCATCTCATCTACATCAAGGCAGATATTTTTTTTTAGAACTGGAAACTCAAACCGGCTGAAATATTCTGACCTCTTTTTACAAGCTCGGAAGTTTTATCGCCGTCCGGTGTTTTTTGGATAAATTTTATATCCTGAGCCAACAGATCTTTCACGGCAAGTTTGAGCGAAAGATTTTAAAATATTTTTTTAGAGAAAGAGATATCTATTTGATCGCGCGGTTTTTCGATAACATCACCCAAACCGCCGAAACCGACCTTTGATATTTTCTCTCCAACTTTATTGTAGATGACAGAAGCTGATAAACCATTTATAAAATCTTCATAATAAAGACCCGTGTTCAAAATAAAATCCGCCTGCCCCTGCAACGGACGCGAAGAAGTTTGAAAACCCCGGTCCTCAAGATTAATTTTTGATTTTATCAAACTCAGATTTCCAACGAAAGAAAAGTTTTCGAAAGCATTACCGATAAAGGACAAACTTTTTCTTGCTTCAAATTCAACGCCCCAGTTTTGAGCATCCTTGGAATTTTC
>CAZRMG010000045.1:655-11685 GCA_964601095.1 uncultured Melioribacteraceae bacterium
TTGGCTGAAATGCTGAAGATGAAATCAAAATTTGTTCTATTGGGGCCATAAATTTTTTATAGAATAAACTGACAGCAAACAATTCTTTCGGCGCCAAATAGAATTCGAAACGCGCATCGTAATTTGTAATCAAACTTCTTTTAAGATTCGTATTGCCCATTACAAGTTCGTTTGTAATAAAATCGAAATAAGTAAATGGAGCCATTTCTCTAAATTCCGGACGTGCAATTGTTCTGCTGTAGGCAAGCCGTAAATTTATTTTTTCATTAAACATGTATGTAAGATTCAAACTTGGAAAAAAGTCGTTGTAAACATTATCAATTACTACCGGTTCGCCTGTTGTAGCTTTCGAATCAAGATGTTGTTTTGACTTTTCGTAACGCAGACCTGTAACAATTTTTAACGACTCCAACAATTTGAAATCCGTTAACAAATACGCAGCATTAACTGTTTGGTCGGAAGTATAACTATCTGTCGGTTGTGTAATTTCAATAACTTCAATAAACGTCGGATTAATATTTTCCTGTGAAAAGATTTGATCAACACTTGATTGCAATATCTTATCTTCTTCCAAAAAATTACCGCCTGGAATATTTCTGAAACCAAAGATTCTAGCATTAAAATCGCGGTCCTTTTTACTAAGCAGATATCCAAATTTAAATGATGGGGCAGATGGGCTGTCAAAAAGCTTTAAAGAAAAATTCATCCCGGCACCATAATTTTGGTCATCGAGATTGCTGTAAAATCTAGTTGCAAGAGATTGGTCTAGTAAAAATCTAAAAGGTTCATTAGGGTCATCAATATTCTGCGCGTACATATAACGGCGGGCATCAGGTTCGTTTCTATTTGAAGACGAATAATTTACATTCCAGTCGATGTTTAATCCGCTGAAGAAATTAAAGTAATGTTCACCGATTAATTGCGAAGATTGAACAGACCGCTCGACATATCTAAGAGTCGTTACATCTCTAATCTGTTGAGCATAAGTATATTCGCCGGCATAAGTTACAGTTTCATCATCGGCGGTTTGGTTATAAATATTTTTCAAGCTGATTTTTTGATTTTGCGAAAACTTATAACTCACATTTAATAAAGCTCCCCAGTTAACGCTGTACGAATTATTGAATCCTTTATAATTGTAACGCGCTCCTTCAAAATCGTAACTGGCTTGTTCAATAGGCTTTGTTTCGTTTGAATTCGAATATGAAATTGAAGCAATGTAACCCAACACATCGTTTCCAATATTTATTTTATTGCCGAAATCGAGTTTAATGCCGCCGTTCATCGGTGCATTTGAATTTTTAAGACTCCAATTATTGCTGAAAGAAGTGCCTATATTTTGCAATTCCTGCGAACTATAATTTGATTTATTAACTGTTGCGCCGTTAATATTCGAGGGCATATTTCTCGTACCGTCGTCGATACCCAGAAAGTCTCTTTTGCCGCCGTTGTAACTTTGGAAATTATTAAACGTTGTTTGTGTATTAACAGCACTGGAAATACTAACATTAAAAATCATGCTCGAAGGAAATTCAACAGTATTTATTTCAATCAGTCCGCCGCTAAAATCTGCAGGCTTATCGGGAATAAATGTTTTTGATGTAAGTATATTTTCAATTAAGCTTGCCGGGAAAAGATCGTAAGCAAAACTCTTCTTTTCCGGATCGGTACTTGGAAGACTTGAGCCATTTAACATTGTATTATTATATCGGTCGCCCACACCGCGTACAAACGCATATTTTCCGTCGGCAATAGTAACTCCTGTCATTCTTTTAAGAACATCCGTTCCATCAGAACTGTTATTCTTGCTTATAAGCTCTGCGCTCATTCCATCGACAATATTCAACGAATTCTTTTGAATATTAAGAAGCGAACCTTCTGTGTTTTTCAATGCCTCCGCGGTTACAACAACTTCATTCAATTCTGTTGATGCCGGTAAAAGTTGAATATTTATTTGAACATCTTTTCCGGCTTCAACATTAATATTTTCCACAACAATGCTTTGGTATGAAATAAATGAAAAACGAAGCGAATATTTACCGGGTGAAAGATTCTTTATAGAATAGGTTCCGTCAATATCTGTCGATGCACCGGTGGATGTGTTAACTACCAAAATATTAGCGCCGATCAATTCTTCGTTTGAAGTTTTATCGGTTACTTTTCCGCTTATCGAACCTTTACCTTGTGCAAAAAAAGACTGGTTATTTAAGAGGAACAGTATTAATAGAATTATGAAAAACTTGGGCTTAATTATAAAACTCCCAAATGACTTGTTTGGTTCTGACATTTTTCTCTCTCTCCAATTGCTATGAAATTCTGATGAGCAAACTTAGAGATCGAATGTTAACTTGAGGTTAAGGGTATGTTAAGGAAATGTTAAGTTAAGAAAGAAATCACATATGTCGGATAAAAAAGTATTTTGAAACTTGAAAACGAATAGTTGGGCAAGCATGACTGAATGCATGGATCGGTATTGCAATCTTTCCCCATACATTCATACTTCTTTTCATACAATCATTCATCAGTTTAATTTTTTTATTAAATCGCCTCTCCCCCATTCTTTCAATTTACCGGCAATGAAATCAATAGTTTTTTGATGTTCTTCGTTTCCATTACCTTCAATTATCATAGGTTCGCCAAAACTAATTTTAACTTCCTTTGAAGGATCTATCTTACCGAAATCTTTTAAAATTTTCCCGGTTCCCCAGGCATCGGAAAGTACAGCGATAGGAATAACCGGCACATTGTTCTTCTTCGCCAATTTTATTCCCAAGGAGTTAAAAGTTGACGGTTCAAAATATTTAGTTCTAGTTCGTTGGGGAAAAATAATAATACCTTTCCCGTTTTTAATTCTCTCGCTTCCCTGTTGAAGTACAGTTATCAAATCTTCACGCGGATTTTGTCTTCCCACAACAATGGGGTCGCGGGCGCCGGATACAGGTCCAAACAATGGAAAACGCAGCAGTTCTTCCTTCATTACAAAAACAACATTTGTAATTGGTTGTATTATGCCCGGGAGAGCAAAAGTTTCCAAAATGCTCATGTGGTTAGAAACAAAAATAAATGGTCCTTTCATTTTCGATAAGTTATCCAATCCAGTTATTTGAAATTTCACACCGGTTTTTTCAAGACCTCTAATTATATCAATCGATGAATCAACCCAGCGTATGTCATCGTAAATATTTTTCTTTGCCTGCCTGTTGGAATAGAATACTATTCTCAATGTGTGAAGCAAATAAAAATATAACGACGGAAATACTATTTTTCTTGCCGAAGTCTGAGTTTTGTATTCACTTTTATTATTTGTTATTTGATTCAAGTATTTCATTTGTCTCTATTTTTTGAATTATTAATTAATTTAAAATAACAAATTGAAATACCCGTACAAAATCGATTCTTAACAATATGCTCATATACAATCGGATTAAAAATATTATATTGTAACAAAAAAATTTATGCGTACCTAGTTAACAACATTTTATGAAACTAAAAATAATTTATAGAATTCTTTTTTTTACGACAGTTTTATTTGTCGATTTGTTTTCCCAAAAATTGAATGAAGTTGACCGGATAAAACTGATTAACAAAAATCTATTTCAAAGGCATTTGGATTTTCTAGGCAATGATTTGTTTGAAGGCAGAGCGCCCGGTACATTGGGCGGAAATTTAGCTGCAAAATATCTCGCCTTGGAATTTGATAAACTAAAATTAAAACCTATCGGCGATAATAATTCCTACTATCAGAATATTCCGTTTCATAGTTCCAAACCTTTACCAAGTTGTGAATTGAATATTTATATCAATGATAATGTAATTACACTAAAAATTAATTCCGACTTTTTATTGTATCAATCTGCAGAAACAATTTTCTTTCCCCGCCCGGTTGAAATGGTTTTTGCAGGATATGGAATTGCAGCCCCGGAATTTAATTATGATGATTACAAGGATATAAATGTTGATAACAAAATTGTTGTGATGTTGGAAGGCGAACCCGTTTCTTTCGACCCGTCATATTTCGATGGAGATTTGCCGACTATTTACAGTCTGCCCGAAGCCAAACAAAGAATTGCTCTTTCAAAAGGTGCTAAAGGTACTATTATGCTTCCTTTAACGAGGAAAGATTTTAATAAATACTGGGAATCACGGGTTCGCGCCTTTGCTTTTGAAAATTTATCGCTTGCTTCATCACCTTCTACAAGTTTGGATATTTTGTTTAATCCGAATAAATCTAATTTACTTTTTAACGGTACAGCATTTTCAATTGATAGTATTTATGCATTACATCAACAGCACGGCATACAAAGTTTTCCTCTAGAAGCAAAGATAAAGTTCAACGGCGAGTTTCAACAGAGGGATTTTGTTAGTCCTAACATTGTAGGAATGATTGAAGGAAACGATACTAAATTAAAAGATGAATTTATTATTGTATCCGCGCATTACGATCATTTGGGAATAGGTCCGGCAATTAACGGAGATTCAATCTATAACGGCGTATTTGATAATGCAGCCGGTGTAGCAGCGCTGTTGGAAACGGCGAGAATGTTTTCGGACAAAAGTTACATCAATAAAAGATCAATTATTTTTCTTTTGACAACTGCCGAAGAAAAAGGTCTACTCGGTTCATATTATTACACGCTGAATCCATTGGCTCCCTTATATAAAACAATCGCAAATATCAATATTGATGGTATTGCTTCATTCGATTTATTTA
Organism: uncultured Melioribacteraceae bacterium; assembly: GCA_964601095.1. Lineage (GTDB taxonomy): Bacteria > Bacteroidota > Ignavibacteria > Ignavibacteriales > Melioribacteraceae > JAEWUC01. Next base: position 5,367 of record CAZRMG010000045.1, read on the forward strand.
AAAGTATTGTCGGCATAGGTTCTGAGTATTCTTCGCTTCTGATTTTTTTAGAGAATGCTGCACGGGAAAGGAATTTAAAAGTAACATCCATTCCACCGGAATTTTCCGGATTAGATGCATTTGCTAAATCCGATCAGCATTCATTCGCCAAAGCCGGAATTCCTTCCATGCTTATTTTAGAAGGAATTGATTACAAAAATACCGGTCAGGAAGAGGGAATTAAAAGAATGATTGATTTCTCGACAAACATTTATCATTCTCCTTTCGACGATCTTAGTCAGGAAATAAATTATGATGCTGTAGTTCAGCATATAGAATTGATATGTGCTGTAATTGAGAAATTGGCAAACGATGAACAAGTTCCTGAATGGTTTGATAATTCACCTTATTTAATTGCTCGAAAAATTTCGCGGGAAAACAAAAAATGAAAAAATATCTTGCTGTAATTTTCTCGGCATTTTATCTACTATCTTGCAGCGGAGTACCTGTGAAAACCGGCGTTATAAAAATTAAAGGATCAAATACTATGCTTCCTTTAGTTGAGAAACTATCCGAAGAATTTATAAATGAAAATACCGGGGTTGAAATTTATACCGAGGGCGGAGGCACTGAACTTGGTATAAAAGATTTACTTGAGAATAAAATTCAAATATGTGCTGCATCAAGAAATATGGAGCCGGGTGAAACCAAACTTTTAGCCGAACGTTTTGGAAGTGTAGGAATTTCAACTTTCATCGCTCGAGATGCAATAAGAGTCTTTGTTAATAAAGAAAATAAAATAAATAATTTGGATATGATCCAACTTCAGAAAATTTTTACAGGCGAAATTAAAAATTGGAAAGATTTCGGTGGATTTGATAAACCTATAATGGCAATAGTAAGGGACGATGTTTCCGGTACGGCAGCGCATTTTCAAACAAGAGTGCTTAACGACCAAGATTTTGCAAAAGAAGTATTAATAAGAACAAATGTTGAAGATATTATAGAAGATGTTGAAGAAAACGAAAATGCAATCGGCTTTAGCGGTTTAGGTTATGACTGGGATTGTAAAGTATTATCAATAGATAATATTTATCCGACAGAGGAAAGCATTAAATCAATGAAATATCCTTTAAGCCGCTATTTACATTTTTATACGATAAGTAGTCCAACCGGTTTAGTGAAAGAATTTATTGATTGGGTACTGGGAACAAAAGGACAAAAGATTATTAAAGAATTCGGGTTCGTTTCATTATATGATTTTTCATATTAGTAATTAAAATGATTTAGTAACAAACAAGTTATAAAAAAAGTAGTGACCCCAACGGGATTCTTCCAAAGGAATCACTTTGTGAGAACCCATATTACCGAATGAAAATATACATGTCTGAACAAATCAAAAAAAATCATTGAATTTGGGGATGAGTACTATTAAAACAATTGCGCTTGAAAAGAAAAGTAGTGACCCCAACGGGATTCGAACCCATATTACCGCCGTGAAAGGGCGGTGTCCTAACCATTAGACGATGGGGCCATTACTAAAAAATCAATAAACAAATAACAGATTGAAACAAATTTTATTATGATGTTTTGAGACTTGCTAAAACTTCGGGTGACCAATGGGATTTGAACCCATGGCCTCCTGGGCCACAACCAGGTGCTCTAACCAGCTGAGCTATGATCACCGTGTAAACAAAATCTAAATATCAAATTACGTAAGTAATTATTTGTAATTCGTATTAAAGGGATTGTTTTTGTATGCCCGACAGGAATCGAACCTGTAACCCTCAGCTTAGAAGGCTGATGCTCTATCCGATTGAGCTACGGGCACATCATACTTCAATTTATCAAATAACTATATTAGGGAAATAGGAATCTCCCAATTTGAATTGTTATCTTTCAAACAATCTCTCATAAACACGTCGGGGAAACAGGATTCGAACCTGCGACTTCTTGGTCCCAAACCAAGCGCTCTAACCGGGCTGAGCTACTCCCCGAGTTTACAATGTATAAAAACGGACTTCAAAAATATACTTTTGAATTAGAAATGTCAATTAAGTAAATAGGTTTTCGCTTGTAGTTATTTATTCATATTTTTCGGAAAAATTTAACAGAAAATGTCGCTTTCTTTCCTTCTAACAAAAAAATATCTGCAATCTCAAAAAAATTCCCGATTCATTTCTACTATTTCGTTAATAACGATTTTAGGAATTTCACTCGGAATTATCGTTGTTATCATCGCTTTAACGGTTCTCGACGGTTTCGAGAAAGTGATTTCCGAAAAGATTATTAAAATGAATTCTCATATAAAAATTACAAGTTTCGGCAACCGCAATTTACCTCCCCCGGATGAAGTGATTCCGTATATAAATAAAAATTTTGGAGATAAAATTTCACAAACCGAACCGTTTGTTTCAAAACTTGCAATTATAAAATCCCGAAAAAGAACAGAAGGAATTACAATTAACGGGGTTTCTGAAAAAACTTCCGGGATTGAATTATCAAACTATATTTTGGAAGGAACTTTTGATTTAGCACAAACCGATTCGCTTCCTAAAATAATTCTCGGTAAAAAACTTGCCGAAAAATTATTTGTGAAAACCAATGATGTTGTTACAGTCTTTTCTCTTCAAAAAGATGAGATGCCTACTTTCGATAATCCACCTTCAATCGAACAGTTTAAAGTGACGGCAATATTTGAAAGCGGTATGTCCGAATACGACGATATGAATGCTTTCATAAATATTTCCGAAGCACAAAATATTTTCGGAATGGGCAGTCTCGTTTCCGGTTTTAACATTAAGGTTAAAGATCTTGCATCAATTAATTCATTGGCAGAAAATATGCAGGATAATCTCCGCTACCCTTTTTATGTTAGAACAGTTTTTCAAATTCATCAAAATATTTTTACATGGATTGATCTTCAGAAAGAACCGATTCCAATAATACTCGGCTTAATAATATTTGTGGCTGTATTTAATATTATTGGAACACTTTTAATAATTGTTCTCGAAAGAACAAATTCGGTGGGGATATTAAGATCGCTTGGAGCAAACAGGAAACTTGTAATGAAAGTTTTTTTAATGCATTCATTATTTATTTCAACAATTGGTATTTTAACAGGGAACGCGCTCGCGTATATTTTGAGCTTATTACAAATCAGGTTTGATATTATTTCTCTGCCCGGCAAGGTTTATTTTGTTTCCAAAGTTCCGATGGCTGTAGATTTTGATAATTATCTTTTAGTCACATTAATTACATTCATAGTTTCGTTGGCGGCTTCTTTAATCCCGGCATTTATAGCGTCAAGAATAAAGCCGATTTCGGCAATAAGGTTTAATTAATATGTTGGAATATTTTATTGCTAAAAGATATTTGCGTTCCAAACACAAACTAAATTTCATCACGATAATTTCTTTATTATCAACTACAGGAATTGCCATCGGGGTAGCCGCGTTAATTGTTGTGCTTTCAGTCTTCAACGGCTTCGGATCACTTGTTACATCAATACTTGTGAGTTTTGATCCTCACATTAGGATAAGTGTAATTGACGAAAAAGGTTTTACTTCATTAAACTCAATTGAAACAATTCTTAACAGCAACAAAAATATTAAGCAGCATTTCCCTTTTGTTGAAGGTAAAGCAATTTTATTGAACAGGCAGACTTACGAGATCATCAATCTTAAAGGAATTAAAAACATCAGTGAAGAATCCGGCTGGGGAATTGCTTCAAAAATAATAAGCGGTAAAATGGATTTGCCCGTTAATTCAAACAATATTGTGCTTGGCTTGCCTTTAGCTTTGCGATTATCTGCAAGAGTAGGCGATACGATTACTGTTACCTCCGCATATAATATCGAAAAAACGATAACAACTTTTTCGTTGCCGCAGACAAGGAGATTTATTATAGCCGGAATTTTTGAATCCAACAACCGCGATTACGATGTCTCATACGCATTCACTAATATTAACGACGCACAAAGACTTTTCGGCTTAAAAAATCAATTCAGCGGTTTTGAAATTTTGCTTAACGATTTTCATTTATCGGATAAGCTAAAAGATAATTTAGCGAAGGAAATAAATACCGGTTTATTTAAAGTGGAAACTTGGTACGATCTCCACAAAGAACTATACGACGTTATGGCTATTGAAAGGTGGTCGGCATACATTTTACTTTGCCTTATTATTGCCGTCGCCACGTTTAACATTTTTGCATCTTTAACAATGACTGTAATTGAAAAGAAGCAGGATATCGGAGTTTTTAGGTCAATGGGTTTGAGTAAAAAATCTGTTTTAAGAATTTTTATGTTCGAAGGTCTTCTCGTAGGATTTATCGGCACAATCACGGGGATAATTTTAGGAATTGCTGTTTGTTATCTTCAAATGGAATACAATTTTTATCCGCTCGATCCTACAAAATATATTATCGATGCTATGCCCGTAGAAATTAGGTACACGGATATTATAGCAATAGGAGCAATGGCTATGCTGCTTGCATTTTTGGCTTCGCTTTACCCGGCTAAAAGAGCAGCAAAAACAATTATTATTGACGCAATTAAGTATGAATGATATGAATATAATATTATTAGAAGCATCCGGCGTTACAAAATCTTTTTTTAAAGGGAAAGATTCCAAACTCGATATTTTAAAAGGTGTTTCGCTCGTAGTTGAGACTAACAAAATTACTGTTATTATCGGCGCATCCGGCGCGGGCAAAAGTACGCTGCTGCATATTTTAAGCGGACTCGATTACCCCGACAGCGGCACGGTAAAAATAAAAAACACGGACATATTCAAATTAAGCGACGAAAAACTTTCGCAATTTAGAAATCGAAATATCGGTTTTGTTTTTCAGTTCCATCATCTTCTTCCGGAGTTCGATTCCGTGGAAAATGTTTCCATACCTTTAATGATAAACGGGCTGTCTATGACAAAAGCTTCTGTGAAAGCAAAAGAACTATTAGATTTGGTAGGATTGAAAGAAAGATTCAATCATAAACCTGCCGAACTTTCCGGCGGCGAACAGCAGCGCGTTGCTATCGCACGTGCTCTCGCAAATAATCCTTCAATTATTTTTGCCGATGAACCGACAGGCAATCTCGATTCCCAAAACGGCGAAATTATTCACAACCTTTTTGTCGATCTAAAAAATAAACTTGGTCTCACATTCTTAATTGTAAGCCATAATCCCGAACTTATTAAACTCGGCGATACGGTTTTGGAAATGAAGGACGGGGTGATTGTTAAGGAAAAATAAATCCAACTGTTATTGCAAACAATCTATAAATCATATTAAAAATAGTTTTATTAAAAGAATAGAACACTGATTATCACAGATTTACTTTTTATCATAATAAATCATAATCATCATAAAAAATCTGCGTTCTATTTTTAGCAAATTCTATTGCTCGTCCACACAACCCGGTTGAATAAGTTTAGTTATTAGGTATAGGTAAATTATGCTGCCTAAGGAATGACAATTTATCCCAGTAACCTCTTTGAAAAATTATTTTATTGTTTTTACAATGAAAGAAACCGCATCCCCTTAAACCCAATGGATCTTTCCATTCAAGAATTGCCCAATCTCTATCTTCAAATAGGTTTTCTATTATGCAGACCATCTCTGCCTGGGCAAATTCTTTTATAAACATTTCTTTGATTGCCCGCTTGCCTTCAATTGATTTTTCGGCAACTTGATGATTTACAGCATCTTCCGAATATAATTCCGAGACTGCTATTGCATCCCTTTTATTAAATGCTTCGACCCATTTTTTAACTATTTCTTTTGGACTCATACATTACCCTTATTTTCAGAAATGAAGCAGTTTGTATTCCCGGATGAACAAAATGAATTACGATATTAACTTTCATCAATAAGCATAGCAATTAAATCATCCTTAAATACATATGTTGACCGTCCCATCATTTCCAATTTGTCGCCGGGTTTCAATCCGTTTTGTAAATCAATTGCTAAAATTGCTTGATACATAATTTCAACTTTTATTGTGTCGCCCGGTTCTAAATATGATATGATTCTTTGTTCTCGCGTTCTGAATATTTCCAACGATTTTTTTGCTAATTCTCTAAATTCATCTATACCTTTTGTATGTGCATTTTCTACACCGTTTGAAATATTTCTAAATTCAATTTCCGGGTGTATGTACGTAATCATTTTTTCGATATCCATTGCATTATAAGCTGCAATAAATTCCTTCACTGTTTCTATGTTTGAATGTTCCATACTCTTCTTTCCTATGCTATAACTTTCTCTCTTCTAAAAGTTTTTCCAGCTTTTTGTGTTTTTCTTTATTCTTTGCTGCAATAGGTAAATTTATCAAGG
>CAZRMG010000046.1:0-11042 GCA_964601095.1 uncultured Melioribacteraceae bacterium
CAAATTTTATATCGGGAGAGTTGGCAAACAAACGTACATAACTCATCACCGAGGGACGGTTGTTAATTTCATCCACATTAAGAATCCTGCAATAAAATCCTTTCTTCGATTTTTCAGATGTAAGTTTTCTTAATTCTTGAATTGAAGAGGCGTCCAAACGTTCATCGGCATCGAGGTATAAAATCCAATCACTTGATGATTTGCTTAAAGCATAATTACGGGCACTTGCAAAATCATTATTCCATTTATAGTCAAAAATCTTTGCGCTGTATTCTTCTGCAATTTTTTTTGTGTTATCCGTAGAGCCTGTATCAACAAGAACAATTTCATCAACAATTCCGCGCACTGATTCAAGGCATTCTTTTAAATACTTCTCCTCATTTTTTACAATCATCGAAAGAGTAATCATAACCGGCTAATCTTCCACCAATGAAAAATGTTTTTCTTCTAATCCTAAAAATAAATTAACTTTTGAAAGGGATTCAACTGCGTCTTTATTATTATTATCATTTTTAACTCCCCACTCAAACATTATCTTTGCACTTTCATAATTTTCTTGAGCAAAGAAAACTTTTCCTAGACCAGTACAAGCTGCGGAAGATGAGGGAATCAACTTTAATTCTTCTTCAAAATATTTTTTAGCTTTATCCAAATTATTGTTTGCCAAAGCCAAATTACCTCCAATATCAAGCAAATCGGAGTATTTTATATCGTATTTCTTATTCGCTGATTTATGAAAATTTGCTATGGCAAGATCAATGGATCCCGAAGCAGGAAGTAAATCTTTATTTGCCAAAAAAGTCCGCGCACGCTCAAAGTGATAATCAAAATTATCTGTATCGTAATTATTATTATTTACTTCGGATGGTTTGTTGTTTGCCTTAGACAAATCTATTGACTTATCATTCTGTTTATTACACTTGCAAACAAATCCCCAATACTCATCCGGTCCAATTGTAAGTTGGATATTGAATGTAAGAATATCATTAACGATAAAACCGCTTCGTGAAATCAGTGAAGTCCACATTGATTTAGATAAAACACTGTAATGGTTAGGATTATTTTCATGGTGTGCAACCGTATCCGGTGCGGGCACTTCTATATAAAGATATGAATCATGTTTTGAGACTCTATAAAATTCCGATAAAGTTAATAAAGGGGCAATACTGTGTTCAATACAATGCCTCGCCCAAATAAAGTCGAAGGTATTATCTTCAAACTCCAAAAACGATTGATCCATTTTATAAACTTCGAATCCCTTTGAACGGCATATATCTACATCTTCATCATTTAAAGCTATTCCCGCCGGGTTATAATTTTTCTTTCTTAATAATTCCAGGGCGGGACCTTGTCCGCATCCTACATCCAGAATCTTTGAGTTGATTGGAAACGAATATTTTTCAACTAATTGAGTAAGTACTTTTTCAGTTATTCCTGAGTGCAATTCTGAAATTGGTTCCGGGTAAGTTTCTTTCTCTATTTTCAAAAAAAACTTATTTAGTTTTTCATTCCGCTGTTGTAGAGAATTCATTCTCACCCCTTTTTATTCAATAAATATTAAAAACTATTTTATTTGATCCAACAAGCTGTCGGCTGTTATTTCCCAGGTATAATTTTTCATTTCAATGCCGGCTTGTCTTCCAACGGCGGCAATTTTTTCTTTATTGTGATACGCAACTTCTATTGAATTAATTATTTCATCCAACGAAGCTTCTTCCCAATCGGCAATCATTTCTTTACCCGAATAGAGATTAAACTTTTTCATCTCTTTTAACCGGATTGAATTGTTATCATTTAGAATATCTTTATGACCCGAATTGTAGGACGCAATTACGGGTTTGCCGCATGCCATATATTCCATCATTACAAGATTAGTTCCCCCTTCGCAGCGGTTGGGAAATAAACCAATATCTGTTTTGGAATAAATGTCTCTTAGCTTTTCATTCGGCGTAACAGGTAAAGTAAATACTCTATTCAAATCAATGTTATTAATAGAAAGAATGTTTGAAACAAATTCATTCCAGGTATTTCCTTTCGGCTCGAATTTTATATGCGGGGAGTGTTTCATTGTTGCAATTGATTCGGGCCAGAAGTTGTACCACGCATTCATTAAAATCATGTTCAAATATTTTTTGTGAAGAATCTCGAATGCCTTTATTACCAGATCCTGCCCTTTTCTTAATTCAAACTTTCCGCCTGAAAATATTATGAACAAATTATCTTTACGAGTTTGTACAGTTGGATAGAATAATTCAGGATCGACTCCTTGAATTAGTAATCCTGTATTTTTAATTCCTTTGGCTTCCATTTTTACTTTGCACCAGGTTGATCCTCCGAATACTATATCGTATTTGCGTGCGTTTTCAACTGATTTATCAGTCAATTCATTTTCAAAAAAAGTATAACCAAAATTTCTTGTACCGCGTACATTCGAAATACTGTTGAAATTCAGATCCGTAAGCGCATGCAGCATATCGCCGCCTACAAATGCCGTATCCGAAATTTCTTCTGCATTTGAAACATGAATTTTCTTCGAAAGCTCTTTTCTTAAATATTTACTGCAAACTCCCCATCCAAAGTTTTCACCTTTACTGAGTGCGAGATATAGTGAGTTGCTGCCGCGGTTAATCAATTCAAAATCAGATTCGTTAAATGGAACTGCGTTTTGGCCAAGTTTTTCTTTGACTAATTTTATTAATTCCGGTTTAATGTTTCTTATTACAGAAGTCCAATCTTTTTCCTGTGCTTGTCTAAACAACCGCACATTGGGATACCACGGCGAATCTTCTCGATCGAGCATCCAACGCCAATCCGGTAAAAATGGAAGCATAATCCATGTAGGTTTGCCCATGGCACCTGCAAGATGGGCTATTGAAGTATCCACACTTATAATTAAATCTAGAGTTTCTACAGCCGCGGCAGTAGTATCCATCGAATCCATTAAGACATCAAGATCAATAACTTTATCGTCGCCGCGCTGATAAATTTGTTTTACCGGTTCACCTTTTTGAAGTGAGTAAAATTTTACGCCTGGGATATTAAATAGTTCATTCAAATCTTTTAAAGCACAAGATCTATTCCTATCGTTATAGTTTTTAGGATTGCCTGCCCATGAAATTCCAACATTTAAAACATCTTCACCCGGTATAATTACTTTCCATTTGTCAATATACTTTTGTTCAGCAAAAAGATACGGTACTTTACATGGGATGCTTGTAATATCGGTTTTGAAAAACAGTGGCAGACTTAAAAGTGCGATATGGAAATCATATTCAATTTTAGGTTCTGATGTTCCTTCTTTAATAATTATTTGATCGGCACCTTCCAAATTTTTGAACATACCCGCGAGACGTTTACTGCATTCAAGAATTACAAATGCGCCAAGTTTTTTTAACATCGGCAGATAACGCACAAACTGGATTGAATCCCCAAGACCTTGTTCATCATAAACCAATATTTTTTTTCCGGATATTTCATAATTCATTAACTGCGGTTTAGAAAACGATCTTGATTCAAAATCCTCTCTTCTCTTTCGCCATTCATATTCCATCCATCCGCGTTCAAAATCACCCTTTAATAGAAGAGCATGCGCAAGGTTATAATGAGTTAATGCATTTTCATTTGCAACTTCCAATGCTTTTTTACTGAAATCGATAGCGTCGTCAACTTTGCCTTGTTTTAGTTTTGAAACTCCAATATTTGTGTACTCAATTATTTTGGCTGTTTCATTATTCTGAAGATTACTTAATAATTTTTCCGATTCATCATAATTACCATGTTCCATTGCAATATTCGAAAGTTTGACTATTGCATTAATATTCCCTTCGCTTAGTTCAAGAACTTTATTATACAGCGCAATTGCTTCGCTGTTCATATTCATTTTTTCAAAACATATTCCAAGATTTTGAAATGCTTCCCAAAAATCATTTTTCAATTTTATCGCTTGTTCAAACAATTCCTTGGCCTTGTTTGTATTTTGCTTTTTAAGATAAGCCACACCCAAACTGTTATATGCTTGATAATAATCCGGTCTTAAAAGAATTGCTTTTTCAAGAATAGAAATTGCTTCATCGTAATTTTGCCGCTTTAGATAGCAGTCTGCAAGATTAAAAAGATATGATTGATTTTCAGGCTCTATACTTATGGCTTTTAAATAATTTTTTTCCGCTTCATCAAAATTATCAGATGCAGAGAACAAATTACCTATGTTATTATAAGCCTGCCCGCTCTTTTTATTTTTTGCGATGGCTTGCTCATAGTATTTCATCGCTTCATTTTTATTATTCAATGAAGTATAAATAACTCCAAGATTGTTGAGCGCATCAATATTGTTAGGATTTATTTGAATTGCTTTTTTATAGTATTCTTCAGCTTCCTTAAACTTGTTCAATTTATGATAAGAAAGACCGAGGTTATAATTTGCAGTGGGGTGGTTATTCACATGTGTAATTACATTTCTGAAATACTCAACGGATTTTTCATAGTTTCCTGCACTCAAATAAATTCCTCCAAGGAATAAAAGCGCATCATAATCCTTAGGATTTTTCCGGACCATATTTTCGAGAGTATGCTTGGCAGCATCTATATTTCCGTCCTCATAATATCTTACGGCTAACGGGAATTCATCCGTATGCCCCAGAGGTTTTTTAGGTTTAATTTTCAAGTGAATTATGCTCCTCTTCTAATTGTAATACCCCGTTTACTTTTTTAAGTCCGTTCTTTGCATTAACATTTGATTCATCGTTTTTTAGACTCCACTCGAACATAGTTTTTGCCGCTTCGTAATTTTCAACCGCTAAGAACACCTCCGCCAAACCCGCGCACGCCCGTGAAGAAGTGGGATTTTGTTGAAGTTCTTTTTCGAAATACTGCTGGGCAAGTTCGAAATCTTGATTCATTAAAGCAGTATTGCCGGCTAAATTTAGTATATCTGTTAATTCAAGCTGTTCATAACCAATTCTGGAATACTTATCAAAATTCTCGATCGCTTCGTTTAGATAAATTAGCGCCTGTTCAAAATCTTTATCGTTCAAATATACCATGGCGCGTTTCATGCTTTCGGCAAAAGGATTTGCGTCAATTGGTATTGAAGGATTTCTTTTCTGGAAAGTTTTACCTTTCAACCAAATTTCTTCCGGATCGGCTCCCCATTTATCGATGAATATTTGCTTGTTGTGTTCAAGCCGTTTTGCATATTCTTCCATGCCGTTAGCTTTAAAACTTTTCGAACCGTAATGATGAATAAAAACATCCTGGGCAATTACGGTTTTGTATCCGGTTAATTGAGCACGAAGACAAAAATCATCATCTTCAAAATTTCCGGGCGAAAATCTTTCATCAAGTCCGCCGATTTTCTCTATTACTTCTCTTTTAATCAAAGTACATAAGAATGCAACTCGCGGAAACTCGAAAAATTTACCGGCATTCTCCAGTTTTATTTTTGATGCGTATTTGTGCATTTCTTCAATAGAATTGTACTTTGCATTTTTATCCAGCTGAACGCCGCTGACAATATTTGAAACAGGGCCGACAATACCAATCACGGGATTTGATTTTGCCAATTCAAGCATTCGTTCAAGCCATCCCTCCGTTAAAACAACATCGTTATTCAGCAATAAAATATTCTTGCCGGTCGCTGCTTTAATACCTTGATTAACCGCTGTCGGAAAACCATAATTGAAATCATTTTTTATCAGAATAACATCATCTTGCTTTTCAATTTCTTTGACTGTCTCATCAATCGAGGCATTATCCACAACAATAATTTCGTATGGTATTTTTGTGAATTGTTTTATACTTTCAATACACTCAAGTGTATACTTAATTTGGTTATATGTAACTAGGATAATAGATACTTCAGTCCGCCCGGGATTATTTAAGGATTTTAATTTGCCTTCAAGTTTATATTTAAGAGTTTCGACATCATTATCAAATTTCCCGAGTAAATTTGCTATTTTCTTTTCATCGAACTCATAATGTAAAATCGAAGAATATTCTTGAATAAATTTGGTTGCGCCGTTAAGACCGGAATACTCAACAGCCGTTTCGAATCCGCTTCGAATCATATTTTGGATATCAATTTTATTTAGAAGAATATCTTTCAAGTATTCTATAAAGGTATCTTTATCACCATAATTAACAATAAGGGAGTTCTTGCCGTTAACACAGAAACTTTCCGCGCCCATATTACTTGTTGTAATAGTTGGTGTTCCGCATGCCATTGCCTCAAGTACCGGGAGAGTGAATCCCTCGTACCATGAACAATTTACTACTAAAGAAACTCTATTCATTAAAGCAGCGACTTCATTTCCTGAAAGCCCTGTCAAATAATGAATTTTGATTCCGGCAATTGCCTTCTCCTTTTCCTCACCGTTTAACTTAGTTCCGCCCCATACTACATATAGATTTATAATCTCAAATCTTTCCGAAGAGCTTTGAAGTTTCGATAATGCATCATTCAGAAATTGGAACCCTTTCAACGGGTCATTAGGATTACCGACAAATAATATTGAGTTCGGCTCTTTACGTATTTTTGGATTGGGGAAATATGTATTCAAGTCAATTGCATTAGGAATATAATGTCCTTTCCTCCCGAATTTTTCTTCGAACATGTTCATCAAATGGTTCGATACAAGAATATTACCGACATTGAATGAATGTAATGTAGAATAAAAATATTTATCACTGCGCATTTCATTATAGTCACGACCAATGTGATAGCCTTCATATCCTTGGCAGATGTGATATACCTTCCCGTTATCAACTTTAGTAAGAATTTTAGGAACGTCATAAACCGAGAATACAATTACAGCATCTGCGTTTATGTTGTTAATCTCATAATGATCTTTCACACGAATAAATTTACCGGGTAAATTTATCCATTCAGGTTTTGGTGCGTCGGAATAAATAGTTATTTCACATCCCAGATCAGAGAGCCACTGTATTTGTTTGTATGCAACTTTAACACCACCACCCATAATATCTGTGTAGCGCATAACGAAAGCTACCTTGGGAGGGCGATTAAGCATAACACCGTTTGTTTTTGATCGTAAAAATTTCGGATTAAAATAATCGCTCAATAATCCATCTGTAAATTCATAGCCAGTAAAACAATTTGTGCACAAATAATTTTGAGTACTTTCTTCTTTTGCTAAATCTAAGGAAATTTTTCTCGATAAATCTGTATTACAATGATTGCATTTCACCTTGATGTAGTGCTCTACTTTATAAGGAATAACCTGGTAATTCCAAATATGGATGTGTTCAACCTTTGTTCTTTCATAATTACCGGAATGCCAGGCTAATGCTTTTTCTTTTTTCGAATTATCCGAAATGCTTTCAATAATTTCATCGAGTCCATCTTTTGAATTGAGAGATATTTTTGCCCAGATGTAAAGAAGTTTAGTTTCGTCATCAAATTGGGTTAATTTACCTTTACGGCGAAATGATTTAACAAATTTTTGATATTCCTCATAAGTGAAACACCAAGCAACGAATTTGGGGAATGATTTTTCGGCGTATGGATTTGGATAATCCGCGAGATACTTAAATACTGATGCGGCAATAACAATATCGTTATTCTTTTCTGCTATTAATCCGAACTCAAAAAGTGCGGTTGAATATGCTTTTTCTTTTGAACGATCAAACTGCTTTGTATCTTCAAAATTATTGTTTGGTGTATGGCTTTTTTAGATTCCGATTCAACAATCGATTCAAATTTCCTTAAATGTTTTATATAAAAATCGCCATATGTTTTTTTCTCTTTAAAGAATTCAACTGCGTTATTCAAAATAATTTTTCTTACACTTTTATCCAGAGTTTCGAGACCCAATAAAAACCAGTTCCAGAAATTATCTTTTAAGACCGGATGATTTATATGACAACCATTATCAGAAATCATGTCGAAGAAATGGAACATGAATTTTTTTACATCTTCGTTCTTTGTCCAATCAATATTTTTATAGAAATCTCTAAATGAATAACGTGACAAATAAAACTGAACATAGGCATACCCGTCGTATCGGCAGTCAATTTCAAAATCCGCGAGACCTTGTTGGCTGTGCATGCGTTTTCGATTTAGTTTTTTGTCGATGTAATAGAACTTATAACCTTTGGCAGCTATACGCATCCATAGTTCCGAATCCTGAGCATGTTTGAATTGCTGGTTGAAACTACCAAGCTCTCTAATAACATTTATAGGAATCATTACAGTGCAGGCGTCCATCATATCGTATTTGAGCTGCTGTGCAAACTCGAGCCCGTCCACAAATGGCTTCTTTTGTTCCAACACCGTAACTTTGTCGTGCTCATCAATAATATCGAATGGATTAAACATTAATCCGTAGGAATCATCAAGTTTCTCATAAGCCTTTATTTGAAGTTCAAGTTTGTCCGGCATAAAAATATCATCGGAACTCAACCAGCAAAAATACTTTCCTTTAGCAGCATCAATGCCAGCGTTTAGTGCTGATGAAATACCACCATTTTCCTTTTGGATTCCTTTAATGCGTTTGTCTTTTTTAGAATACTCTTCAAATATTTCCCATGTATTATCGGTTGAACCATCATCAACAACAATCACTTCCCAAACCGGGTAAGTTTGGTTTAATATACTATCCAAAGTTTTGGGCAGCCATTCAGCTTGATTGTATGACGGAACAACAACTGAAACTAACGGAAGCTGTTCAAGATTTTCATTTCCATCTCCGCAGATGACTGTTTTGGGGGAATTATTGATTAGTTCGTTGCTCATAATGCCTTTACCTAATAATGATTACTAATAGACTGCATACCATTGATATAAATTTTGTTAACATGCTGTTTTATTTTTCTTTCAAATATTTTTGGAATTTTTTGTTTGTATAATTCTATTGTTTATAAGCCCTGCAGATATACCATAGTACATCTGGATTATCTCTATTTATTGGAATAGAAACCGAAAGATCCGCACCTGAAAAACCGGATTCTTCCAGCATTCCAAAAATTTCTTCCGGCGAATAAGCATTGTTTCCATTAACCGCATCAACAACAGAGTCTGTTGCAATCTTGTTCTTATTATATGCAAATTGAAAAATGTACGATCCCTTTTCCATCAAGATTGAACTAACTTTTTTCAAATGGTTTTTCCATAGCAGCTTAGGCATTGATTGAGTAAGCAAAAATGAAAATGCTAAGTCAACATTCGATAATTCAGTTATTTCAGGATAATTCAAAAGCACTTCAACATTTTCATTACTTTGAAAATCCTTTTTTAGTTTTTCAACTAGGCCGCTATAATATTCTGCAAGATAAAATTTCTTCGATGGGAATAACTCTATAAATCTTTTCATGAAAGAAGCATTTGAAGGACCGTATTCAATAATTGTGCTTGCATTATTTAATAAATCGTATAAACCCATTCCGGAAAGATTATTGTTATAGAAATAAGCTGTATGATCTCCCATGCATGAATTGTAACCATACACTTCATATGCTACTTTCCAATTTTCAAAATTATTTTTTTCTAATACATTTAACTTGAATTTGTTTATTTCGAAATCCAAATCTTCCGCTAGACGGTTTTGATCAAGATTTTCACATATAACGTTGGGATTCGTATTTACTGTATTATCTTTTTCTGAATCGATAGAAAAGTTATCGGCTTTAAATTTGTTTATAATGATTTTTTGATAAACGTTTTCTAAGTGTTTTGTCATTCTTTCAGGATGACCGAAGTTCGCCCAAATGTGATCTTGTACGCTTCGACTCATATTAATTCTAAATTCAGAATCGGAAATCAATCTAGAGATAATTTTCTTAAACGAATAAAAATCTCCTCTCTTCACAATCAGTTCCGGAATATTAAAAAATTCAACAGAACCTGAAGAATCTGTCTGATCAAATATTTTGAATTGATTGTGAGCAAAACTTACACATGGCTTGCCGAGTGCCATAGCATCCATTAAAGTTACCCCCGACCCAGTTGGATAAGTATCTAGCAGAATATCCGCGCTGTTAAGTACCTTGTGAAAATCAGCTTGAAATCCGGTAAAAAGAATTCGGCGGATTAGCTTATTTGGTATTAATTCGTTTAGAAAGGGTACCCAATTTTTTTCTATTCCGATTGCCATATAATTAGTATTTGGAAACTCATCCAATAATTCAAGTATTGATTTCCAATAATCAACATTCTGAAACTTTGCACTCCTTGCTGCGCTGGCAATCACAATACTATCTTCGGCAAATCCTAATTCGAGCTTAGAATATTTTTCAACGTTTTGAGGAAGTTCTACCTCTAATGGTATATATGTACTATTTGTCAAAGACTCAATTCTCATTTTTTTAAATAATGCAATTGTCCAATCCATATAAGGAGAATCATATAAAGGCAATGGACCGGCAAGTAAACCAATATTAATAGGCGCAGGCTTTAATGCAGATACAAAATAATCGTAAAAGTCAGTTAAAATCGCGTTGCCAACTAAAATATGTGGACCAAACTCATTAATGTTCTTGGCGATTTCTAAAGATCTTATATACCTATCGTCAATTTCCGGTGCGTATTCAATATTATAATCGCATTCTTTAAATTGCATGAGATACTTCAATGAATTTTCATTACTTTCTATTTGACTTTTTGTTTCCGGCACAAAATATTTTACTTCAAAAAGAGATTTATCATGATGTTTTGCGAAGTAAAGCAAAATTTTTACGAGAATTGAATTAACTGCTCCAAAACCCCAGATTATGTACGCAATTTTTATTTTACCATTAACTTCAGTTATACCAACATTTGGATTGTCTTTATATCTAAATCCGTTTGCCATTCTATGAACTGCATCAAGAACATCAAAATCATATTCATATTTATCAATTCCAAGGTACCTCCCATAGGTGGATTGGAAAAGATTAAAATAATTTAGTGCTTCGTTGAAATTGTTTTCGGAAATTGATTTAAGCCCAATACGTTTATAAGCTTCTCTAATTCCATCATAATCTTTAGCTACGGAATATATTTTTTCCAAATATCTATCAATACCGAAGTTATTTCAAAATTTATATAA
>CAZRMG010000046.1:11052-11681 GCA_964601095.1 uncultured Melioribacteraceae bacterium
GCAGTACTTCCGACGAGAAATTCGAAAGAAACCAAGCCCTTTTAATAAAAGTTTTTGAACGTGATAATGCATCTTCAAGATTGGAACTAAAATATGCTTCCGCTAAAGCAAGATTCACTTTCGCTCTTAGCTCCTTTCTATCTAATGATAAATAAGGCTTGATATTATTGAATTTAACATCTTTACCATTCAATATATCTATTAGTAGTTCAGAAAATATGTTTGCACTATTTACGATTTTATTTTGCATTTCTTTTTCATCAATCTTGAAATTTTTTTAACACATCTATTATCTCTTTAAAATGTTCTTCTTCCAAATGCATTCCTATGGGCAAACTCAAAACTTCATTTGCAATTCGAGAAGCAACTTGAAAATCATTGCCGCTAATATCATATTCCACATAGGCCTTTTGCTTAAATGGGGGTACCGGATAATGAATAATTGTCTGTATACCATTATCATAAAGATATTTTTGCAAGTCGTCTCTTTTGTGCGATTTAATTACAAACTGGTGCCATACATGTTCATTTAATGATGATACCTCAGGCAAAATAATGTGTTCACAATCTTTTAATTCATTTAGATAATTTTTAGCAACAATTACATCTTCTTTTCTAATATTTCCTTT
>CAZRMG010000047.1:0-11672 GCA_964601095.1 uncultured Melioribacteraceae bacterium
AGGTGTAAAATTTACCGAACTTAAAAGATGGATTTAGTATGACTAAAGATGCAAAAATTCTAATTGCAGACGACGACGAAAACCTATGCTATCTTCTTAAAGAGGAATTGGTCAACGAAGGGTATAATGTTGACAGTGTTTATGACGGAAAAGATGCGATTGAATCTCTAAAAAGAAAAACCTACGATGTTCTATTGCTTGATCTTGAAATGCGTGAAATCCACGGTGAAAAAGTGCTGAGTTTTGTCAAAGAAAATCAGCCGTCGGTTCAGGTAATTGTTTTAACCGCAAAATCCGATATGCGCACAGCAATTGATTGCATTAAAAACGGCGCTTATGATTTTATAACAAAGCCCTACGAATTTGGTCAACTTTGCGTTATCATTGAAAGAGCGCTTGAATACAAAGATTTAGTTCTTAAAAATAAAATTCTTACAACAAAGGTAAATCAAACATCATCAAATATAATTATCGGGGAAAGCTCACAGCTAAAACGAGTTCTTTCATTAGCCGAACGATCTGCCAAATCCGATTCAAATATTCTACTTGAGGGTGAAACAGGAACAGGTAAAGAATTGTTTGCAGATTTTATACATAGAAATTCAACCAGATCCGAACGGCCTTTTGTTGCAATCAATTGCGCTTCATTACCCGATCAGTTAATTGAAAGCGAATTATTCGGTTATGAAAAAGGAGCGTTCACAGATGCTAAAACTTCGAAACAGGGACTTGTTGAAATTGCTAACGGCGGAACTTTATTCCTTGATGAAATTGGCGAGTTGAGTTTAGCCCTTCAGCCGAAGCTTTTACGCTTCTTGGAAAATGGTGAGTTTAGAAGAATTGGCGGTGTTGCAAACTTAAGTTCAAATGTTAGAGTCATCGGCGCGACAAATAAAAATTTAATGGAAGAAGCCGAAAAAAAGAATTTCAGACGCGATCTTTTATTTCGCTTAAATGTCATTACGTTAACAATTCCCCCTCTTAGAGAAAGAAGCGGAGATGTAATTTTATTAAGCAATTATTTTCTACAAAAAAAATCACCCGTCAGATCATTAAAAAAACTAACGCCGGAATCGGAACAAGAATTATCACATTATAATTTCCCGGGAAACGTCCGCGAGCTTGAACACATAATTGAGAGAGCAATTATTTTTTCGGAAAGCGATGTGATTCATCCAAAGGATTTAAACATCCCGAAAGATGAGTTTACATTTTCAGAATACTTAAAAGATGACGGCGACATCATGCCTTTAGAGGAAATGGAAAAAATGCATATTAAACGTGCGCTTGATAAATACGAATGGAATAGGGAAAATACTGCACGGATATTGGGAATTGCTCAAAAAACTCTATACACAAAAATTATAAAGTACAATCTAAAATAGAATGGATAGTTCCAATAAATCCAGCCGAAATAAAAATTCATCCGACAATATGGATAAAACCGAGGAGCATTTTAAACAAGAATTAACAATCCGGCATATTACACACGATCTTAATAATATTTTTACCCGTATAATAAATAGTGTTGAATTGTTAAAGAAAAAAATTCCCGCCGATAAAGATATAACCCAGCTACTAATAAGTATTGAAAACGGTACCTTTTTAGCTTCCGAGATTATCGAAGATGTTGTTTTAGAAACAGAAACTAAGATTCCTAAAAAAAGAGAAATTAATATTAACTCGTTGATTTATGATCTTGTTAATTCTTTAAGCATCCATTTTGCCGAAAAAATCAATTTCATACTAAAACTTGATAAAGATATTCAATTCGTTGAAGGAAGATATTCCGACTATTACAGGATAATTATGAATTTGATTGTTAATGCTGCAGAAGCAGTTGTCGGAAAAGGTGAGATTGTAATATCAACGTTCAACACGGCTAAAACAAATATTAGCCGGAAAGATATTACGTTGTTTGACTCAGGTAAATTTGTTGAAATTATTGTAAGAGACAACGGTAAAGGAATTGATAAATCCATTTTACCGCATATTTTCGACGACGAGTTTACAACAAAAACACAAAGAAAAAATTCCGGCCATGGACTCGCAATAGTTAAAAAAATTATCGATAGAAACAACGGGACAATTTATGTAACCAGTGAAAAGAATAAAGGAACAGAATTTACAGTCAGGTTTCCGGCAGTTGATATAAAGCAGATAAAAAAGCGTTCCCAAAACACAGCAATTTTAATTGCCGAGGACGAGGAAATTCAAAGAATGTTGTTGAAAGAATTACTCGAATCCTATAATTACAAAGCAACCGCTGTGTCCAATGGTAAATTGTTGTTGGAAGAATTGGCTTTGAATAATTACGATTTATTAATAATTGATAGACAAATGCCGGACATGGACGGATCAGAATGCATAAAAAAAATTAAAGAAATGAATCTTAATATCCCCATAATTTTAGCAACAGGCTCTCAATCAAATAATAGTAATTTGGACATCGATAAAAATCTTGCTGATAGATTTATTGGGAAGCCGTACAATTTTAGCGAGATGCTAAATTTAATACGCGATTTAATTGATTGACGGGCCGCCCGCTTCTGTATTTAAATCGATAATATTAATATCATTTACATAAGGAGTGATAACGGGTTTTTTAATCGAGCCGAGTTTTTCCAAAACAGCGATTATATCCCGCGCGGCATTTTCAATAAATTCAACTCTTTTAATTATCGTATCCTTTGAAAAATCTTCCTTGGCTAATTCCCTTCTTATTGCAGCGGTTGACAAATTAACAAGTGTAAGCGGCTGTTTTATTTCATGATTTGCCGTAACGACTGTAGCAGCATAAGTTTTAATTTTTTCCAATTCAATTAACAATTTATTTGTTTCAGAAAAACGCAGTGCCGAATTTATACGGGATATCAATTCTATTTTATTAAACGGTTTTTTAATATAATCGAAAGCGCCCGCTTGCAAGCCCTGGCGCAGATTATCAACTTCGGTTAAAGCAGTTAATAATATTATTGGAATTAATCTCGTCTCTTCTTTCGAAGTTAATAATTGACACACTTCATAACCCGACATGCCAGGCAGCATTATATCAAGAAGTATAAGATCCGGAATTTCCTCCGTTGCAATTTGGATACCTGTTTCACCATCAAAAGCTTTTAGAACTTCAAAACCTTCTTTTTCCAATCGTTCTTTTAAAAGGAAAACATTATCAGGGTAATCATCAATTACTAAAATCTTTTTCATAACTCCTTGACCTTTTCTTTTAGATTCGATTTTATTTTCGATGCAAGTATTTTCGAATTGACAGGTTTTGTAATCAAATCATCAAAACCGTTTTTTTCAATTACATTTTTATTATCAAGCATTGCGTACGCTGTTAAAGCAAGCACCGGTAAATGCGCAAATCTTTCTTCTGCCCTAATTCTCTTTATCGTTTCAAAGCCATCCATTTGAGGCATCATTATATCCAGAAGAATCAAATCGGGTTCAATATGTTTTAAAGTTAATAAACATTCAACCCCGTTATGCGCAAATAGTGTTTCGTAATTTAACTCCTTAACTATTTCTCCGATTGTAAAAAGCGAATCATTATCGTCGTCAACAATTAAAATTGTCGGCTTAGATTTTGTAATTGAAACACTTTCTTGACCTGTGGAAATTTCTATGCCGGTTGTATTACTTTCTAAACTTTTTTCTGCGATAGCAATTGTTGAATCAGATTTAACGATGTTAACCAAAAGTTTGAGCATTTCAAGAATATTGCGTCCATATTTTTTCGCTGCCGAACGGATTTCGCTGTTGAGCATTTCATTCAACCCCTCGGAAATCACTTCCGGCATCAAGAAAATAACGGGAACATTTTTAGTCGCGCTGGTCGTTCGAATTCTGCCAAGTATTTCAAAAGAATCCTTCTTGATTTTATCGACATCTATCATTAATGCGTCGGGTATCTCGGTTGCAATTCGGGCATAAATATTCGCCGGCGAATTAAAATATTTTACAGAATACTCCGGGTATAAAATTGTTTTTAAGTTTTGAAAATGATTGTCGTCCGACGATACAAATGTTACCTCGATAATTTTTGTGCGGACTGATTTTTCAATCCCGGTTAAAATATTTTTAAGCTTGTCCGCATTAATATTTTTTGGAATAATTTCATTTGCGTTGAAAATCCAGCCTGTTTGTTCTTCTTCGATAAGTTGAGTAATAATTATTTCAGAATTACACGCTAATGATTCATTTTTTAAGCGTGCAACGAAAGATAAAACATTTCCATTCTTAATCGGACTTATTATAACAAAACGAAAAGTTGATTGTTTAATCAAATCAATTGCTTTTTCATATGATGGCGCCCAGGAAATACCGATATTATTTTCAACTAAATAATCGGCGAATAATTTTTCGATGTTGCTGTTATCGGTAATCAATAAAATATTACCGTCATTGTTACTTGTTGTAATTATATCTTCGGTTTGCGTTTCTATTATCTCTTGCTTTTCAATAACATCCAAGACACAATCGTCAAGAATAAATGAAAAACAAGAACCCTCGCCTTGTCTGCTTTCAAGATTTAGCTTGCTGTCCATCAGTTCTACATATCTCTTGCATATCGCTAAACCAAGTCCAACACCGCCGTATTTTTTTGCGTTGTTAATTTCAAGTTGACTGAATTCTCCGAAAATAATTTCTCTATCAGCTTCATTAATTCCAATGCCGGTATCAATTACCTTAAATTCGAGCTGGCTGTTTTTATGCAAAACAACTTTTAAGATTATTTTCCCTACTTCGGTATATTTAGCCGCATTTACTAATAAGTTATTTATAACCTGCTCAAGTTTTGTTCTGTCGGCATTTAAAACAAGATTTACATCCGGCTCTTTCACAAGTTCAAACGTTATTTGTTTTTCCGCTGTAATTAATTTTATGCCGGGAAGAATATCGTCCAAAAGTTCATCAAGCAAAAAACTTTCTTTTTTAAGTTCAATTTTTCCCGTATCGAATTTTGAGAATTCAAGAATATTTGTAATCATTCCAAGAAGTTTTTTCCCATTTCGATAGACGATATTTATTCTTTCCCTCAGTTTTGGATTTGTGCCCGCATCTTTAATTACTAATTCGGTTAACCCGAGAATGGAAATGAGCGGCGTACGCAATTCATGTGACATGCTTGCAAGAAATTGCGATTTTGCCTTTGAAAGTTCGACTGCCTTTGCTCTTTGAGCTTCAAGTTCCGAAGCTTTTTCTTCTAACTGCCGGTGCAATTCTTTCTGTTTATCGTTCTGCGCAATAATCAGCAAATTCTGTTTATGATATTCTTCGTTTAGATTTTTCAATTCTTCAACAAGATTTTCAAGCTGCTCAAGCGAACGCGCATTATTCAGTCCTATAGCCAACTGGTCGTGAATGTTATCCAAATAGTTTTTAGTTTTTATTTCCGGGATAGATTCACTCGCAAGTTCAAGAATTGCAATAGTTTCTTTATTATAAACTATCGGGTAAACTATAAGGTACCTAATTTTAATTAGCGCTAAACCGGTTTTTATTTCAGGATAATTTTCATGGAATATAAATTCAACTTCCTCCTGTTTCTCTATAGCGTTATAGTAAAAATCCGACTGGCGGTCGGGCATAACGGAATTTTTACCGACACCGTAAGTTGAAACAACAGTCAAATTCTTTTCGGTTATGTTATAGAATATTCCGAAAGTAAGTCCGGTGGATTTAATAATTTTATTAAGTGCCGAATTTGATATTTCTTTAAGCGAAGGGTTTTGGTTAATCATTGCAATAAATTCCGAGTATTCCTTTTCGGCAATTTTATTCTTTTTTATTTCATCCAGCATTTGATTAAAAGCTTCACCCAATCTACCAACTTCGTCAGTCTGAATTATCGGAACACGATGATCGAAATCGCCCATTCGCGTTAATTCAACGGCTTCGCCCAATAATGATATTTGCTTTCTAAGCTTTGTTGTAAAAAGCAAAACAAAAACAAAAGTTAACCCGCTGCCTGCAAACACTATAAGAATTGCGACATTCTTTAAAGTAGATCTAAGTTCCGACGATTCCTTAAAAGATTCGAAAATAATAAAACTTGTTTTTCCGCCCGGAGTTAATATTTGTCGCGGGGTATAAAATGATGCTACAAAATCTGAGTTATCCAATTCATGAACGAACAAATCAAAGTTATTTTTGAATTTCAGATATCTTTCCGCATTCACAATACTCAATAAGTAGTTTTGATTTTCCCGGGAATTTGAAATATCTATCGGTGAATCGTTAATGACTAATGCAACTTGGGCATGGATACTTTGCGAAAGCGAATCGAGCACGGAAGAAGTAATAAGTTTACCGTAAAAAACATTACTTCCGTCATAAAGCTGTTTGTATTTTAAAACCGTGTTAGGATTATTCTTAAAAAAATCCTTAAATGAATTTGATTGAATATTTATGAAAACATTTTTTTTTGACGAGTAGTGGTTAAAATTAATTAACGAATCGCCGATAAGTGTGAAAATAAAATCGACAGAGGTTGAATCCAGGTTTATTTTTTTTATGTTGTTTAAGCGATCTTCAAACTTTGTAAAATCCTCTTCCGGTTTTTGAAGCATGCTTTCAAATGAAAAAACGAAATCACTCGTTGCATTAAGAACGGCTTTGTTTTGTTGTTTGGAAATAAGACTGCCCGCCAGGGAATAATAAACGAACATCGAACTCACCGAAATAACGAGAACGATTGTAAAAGAAATTAATATTAATCTGGCATTGAGTTTCATAGCTTGACAGTAGCATTATCCCGGCAACATATTGTTTAAACATAATTGTAAATTATCTTTATTTGAACTGAAGAGTAAAATCAATTAAGCTATTCTTCTTTACTCTCATTCAATTTTCTTTCGAGTTCTTCTTTTTTCTCTTTTCTTGCCTTGTCAATCTGTTCTCTATAATTCTGCATTTCGTCAACTTGTTGTTGCCATTCATCACTGAGAATTTGTTGTTGCTTCTTAAGTTCGATTCTTTCTTTAAGGGTAGGAAGGATATTCACTTTAATGAGCATAATTATTTCTTTTGTAGAAACAGTAACTTGGTCATAACCGAATATGTATCTTAATCCGAAAAACCACCACGGCAAATCTTTAAGAAACGGAACGCCTCTTCTAACAGAACTTTCGTCGTTAACAAACAAACCGCCGATGGCAACTTCTTCGTTATCGAGCATAAGGATTTTTGTAGCTGCCATAGTTTTTGTTATTTCAGTAACTGTTGCACTTGGCAGGGCTGAACTTTTTTCAACTTTTGTATCGAGATAAACATAATCAACGCCGTCTTCGTTATAAATATATGGCTTAACTTCTATTATCGTTCCTGTAGAATAAAACCTGTCTATTAAATTACCCGCAAAGTCGCGCTCTTTTATTGCAATATCTGACCCTACTTGCGTTCTGCCCATCTGCCCGTTTACAACAACAACAGTAGGTCTCGAAATTATTTTACCAAGATTTTCAGATTCGAAAAATCTAAACAGTGCCGTAGCATCACCTTCGAACTTACCCATATTAAATTGTGATTCTGAAGTAGCCGAAAAATCCGGCGGTTTCTGCAATTGTTGTGAACTTCCACCTGAACCAGTTGTTGTTCCCGTAGAACTTTGCTCCTGTTGTTCTTGAACGGTAACCAAACTACCGCCTATTTTCAACCCGCTGCGCGAAAGAAGAAATTGCCAGTTAATACCCATCTCGCGCATTGCTTGAACATTACCTTCGAATAGCAGAGCCGAGATTTTTACTTCTCTTTCGTCAACCGGCGCATAAACATCCTTAGCAAGAGTTTCTTTGGCATCATCCTTCCTCTTAATAACAATAGAGCTTTCACCTTCTTCAACCAACAGGTTATTATATTGAGCAATTATAAACATCGCTTTTTTATAATTCATCTTTTCTATTTCAACGCCAATAGGTGAATTGATGTTTGCAGTAGTAACAATTCTTTTGCCTGAAAATTTTTCGCTTACCTTATTTAACACTTCAACTGCCTGATTAAATGTGATGGTTTCCGATAAAGTAACGAGTTCTTCCGGATTAACGTAACCTTTAACTCTCTGCTGGAAATCTATTTGGGCTTGTGCATCAAGCACGGCAGTTAATCCGAATAGCATACAAATGATAATTAATTTTTTCATTTTTTATTTCCCAGCTTTTCCTTTTTCAAGTTTGAGCGTTATAGTTTCGATAATGCCGCCTTTGTTAAGAACGAAACTAACTTCGCTGTTTTGATAATTAATGTTTGTTAAATAACCTAGATAGACTTTGTCGCCTTCCCAAAGTAAAAACGTGTTTCCGTTTGCATCGGAAAGGAATGCGCCGTCCGGGATTAATGCAAGTAAAACCGCATTCTGCACATCGAGTTGTTCATCATTGTTGGGCGGTATTTCATTTCGAACCAACGGGTAAAAAATATCATACGACGGGTTCGGTTCAAGCGTATTTTCTTTAAACTCTTTCACATAAAATCTATCGTCGTTGGAATAATATACTGCTGTTTTAAAACTAAAAGTAACAAGGTAATGCGGTGTGCCGTCTTCATCGACTTTAACATTATTGCTCAGATTTACACCGGATATTTTCTTTAACAATTTGCTCTCTTCAATTGCGTAAATCAATCTCATAAAATCGTTGAATTCCGCCGAGCCGGTAAGAGTATAATGATAAATGTTAAAATGCGGAGTGGTTTCCATATCGATATACTCAATATTCACAAAAGAATTTGATGAAAAAGAGTAGGATGTTTGATTAACAAAATCGAAGAAAGACGATTGGGAAAGATTGAACGGAATATTATATTTTCTATTCGCGAGAATTGAGTCGAGTTCAGCCACACGTTTTTTCAAAAACTCAAGCTGTTCTTTCAAAGCTTCCGTATCCATCTGGTACATTTTAAGATCTTTTAATTTTTTTTCGCGCTCGTTAACTTTCCCCCGCAGATAAACATAATTAAACAAGCCGCCCACGAGTGCGATACAGACAATAATAACCAGAATGATTATGGTATTTTTAACTTTGCTGCTCATTTTACTTTAGATGTATCCGGCCCAAGTTTAAAAAACATTTGATAAGAAAAAGCGCTCTTTTCGCGAAGCGGTTCGTAATTAATAGTTTTCAGCGTTGCAGTACGGTTGCTGTCGGCAAACTCGGTTAAAACACTTCTTGTTAATGAATAACCGTTTATTGTCACATTATCTTCGGAAGTATTTTCCAACTTTGTAATCCAAAAATTTCTTCTGCGTTCCATAAAATCCGAAACGTTTGTTAAAGATTTATTCCAAACGCCGGAACCCATTGCGGCGGAATCGAGAATCGCTTGTGTAGCATCAAAACTATTTATACGGTTATCAAGCGGATTTATTTCGTCAACAATTGCCTGATTCTGTGCTTGTCGTTGCGTTAATCTTTCAATCTCTGTATCGAATTCTTTTATCTTCCTGTCGTTTGATAAGATTTGGATTGTAAAGAAGAGCGCCGCACCGAAAAGGAACGGAAGCAATGCATAACTGTGCCAGCCGAATTGGAAAAACTTCTGATTCTCCTGAACGTATCTTGGCAAAAAGTTAATGCCTGAATAAACTTTATCCAACTCATCAAAATATTCTATTGCCGAAGCAATGGGGATGGCAAATAGTGCAAGGTTCTTTATTTCTTCTTCGTTTATAGAAGCAGTGTTGATATTTTCAAATCTCAACTCGGAAACATTTGCTTCGGGAAAAGTACCAAAGAAAGAAAGAATTAGATTTTCTGATCTGTCTTCGCCGCAAAGAATTATGTTATCTAATTTAGGGATACCACCGTTTTCCATCTCGAGAAGAATCTTTGAGAAATAAACATCGTATGTATGAAGATTCTTAGTTCCGATGTCTAGTGTAGTTCCGATGTGTTTTAATTTTTGTCCTTCTAAAAAAAGCAAGCGGCTGTATTCTTTGCCAATGTAAATTATAAGAGTATTGTCTTCGGGAAAAAATTTATTTGATTTACTTACATAATATGCTAAAGAAAGCTCTGCGCTTTTTATTGTTGGAATTTTTAGATAGCGGCGTTTATTATAATTTGCTAAAAGATTTATGAGGTTAACGCCGGGGATTTCACCTTCAAGAAAAATCCCGAGCATTTGTTTTTCATTCAACTCAAAAACATCGAGGTTATCCGGCGTAACACTAATACCTTTGGCATTTTTAATATCCGTTATAACGGATTGAAGAAGTTTTTTCTTGTTATCGTCGCGGGGTCCTTCATAAACATGTAAGTTGGCTGTCGGCTCAGTAACAACTGGTATAAACTGCATTGACGGAAGTTTAAAACCATATAAAGCGGAATTGATTAATCCGGCATCGGATGTATCGGTTTCTTCTTCAACTGGCGATATTGTGCCGCTGTCAAGACTATCAAAAGAAATATCTCCCGGGCTTTCAACTTTATTCAACTCGGCATATACATTGTGCTGTGACGTTGCAAGAACCGCTTTTGACAAATTTAAAGATGCTACACGCAGAATTCGTACTTCATCTTTTTCTTTGCCGATAACAGCCAATTTGGCGTCGGTTCCTTCACAATATAGGCAACAAACTTGTTTCATGCTATGTTGCCTTCATAAGCTGAAGAATTCTTGTTTTGTTGTTTGAGTACGCGATAGCATTTTCCTTAGATATCTTTTTTTCAAAGTATAACCTTAGCAAATCCTGTTCCATCGTAATCATGCCCTGATCCTTGCCTTGGTTAATCATCATGTAAATTTCACTTGTATTATTGTTTTTTATTGCCGCTTTTACGCTTGGAGTAACAATTAAAACCTCTTTTGCCATCACACGCTTGCCGTCAAGACTCGGAACCAGCTTTTGCGAAACTATTGTAATTAATACATCGGCAAGACGGTTGCGCACTCTTTCCTGCTCGGTGGGATGAACTTCCGCGATAATTCTGTCTATCGATTCTACAGCAGAAGATGTGTGCAAAGTTGAAAAAACTTTATGACCGGTATCGGTAACTTCGAGAGCCGATAAAATTGTTTCCGGGTCTCTCATTTCACCAATAACAATAATATCCGGATCCTGTCTTAAAGCTTGAATTACGCCTTCCTTAAATGTAAGAACGTCTCTGCCGACTTCGCGGTGCTTTATTATCGATGCTTTTGATGTATGAACAAATTCCACCGGCGAAGCAATTATTACTATGTGGCACGGATCGAATTGATTGTGCATATCAATAATTGCATCGAGCGTTGTTGATTTACCTGAACCGGTTATACCCGTGATTAACGAAAGTCCGAACTTTATGTAATTATGGCTCATCATTTTTACTGCATAAGGATGAAAGCCGAGCGAATCGACCGGGCGAACAGTAGCTTGTATTGAACGCATATTCAATGCGAGTGTATCAAGATCGAAATAACAATCAGCTCTAAATCTAACATTGCGCCCCAACTTTTCGTACCGAAATGAATAACTGAAATCAAGATTCCTGAAATCCAACAAATATTCAAATTGGTTTTTGTTCAATATACTTAAAATCAATACCGCCGATTCGTCTTCGGTTAATTGAGGTAAATCTTTAACACGTTCTTTGTTGCCGAAAATCCTAAACCAAATAAATCCTTGTGTGCCCACTCCTCCAATTTCAACATCGGAAGCATTCCGATCAATCATTGCAGAAAGTATATGATTA
>CAZRMG010000048.1:0-1638 GCA_964601095.1 uncultured Melioribacteraceae bacterium
ATTGTTGAAGCCGCAAGAATTAATATCAGTATTAATGGAATATTTTTCATATCATCCTTCATTTGCCGACCAAAATTAATGAAAAAGATTCGTAATAATTATTTTCGTCTCTATATTGATATCAAAAAAAAGAAATGGATTAGTTAAATTGTAGTCAAAAAAAGAAGGACAACATGTTTACTGCAAACGTTAAAGTTTATTTTTACGATGCCGATCCGGCTGGAATAATTTTTTATGCAAGTCTTTTTAAATATGTTCATGCCGCGTACGAAGATTTTTTGAGAAATCTTCACACCGAGAGAAACTTCTTTTTTGATAAAGATTATATCCTTCCCATAATTCATGCGGAAGCTGATTATGTTAAACCGATAAAAGTCGGCGACGAATTAAGAATTGATGTTTCGATTAGCGCACTCAAAAATTCTTCTTTCGAAATTAGTTATAGATTTTACAAGAAGGACGGGGGTTTTACCGCCATCGCTAAAACGGTTCATGTGTGTGTGTTAAAAGAGGAGTTTAAGAAAATTGAGCTGCCTAAAGATTTTTATGACAAATTAAAAGTCAATTTAGATTAAGTGTGGAAAATAATAGAGCGCGGTTTACTTTGCCCAGTTCGCTTTTAGGAATTTCGTTAATAAAATAAATTGCTTTCGGTATTTTGAATGAAGGCGTTTTCGTTCTTAAAAAACTTTTTAATTCTTCTTCGTTTGTGTCTTTTGCAACTACAGCGGCACATAGTTTTTGTCCCCACATTTTATCATTAATTCCGAAAACAAATACATCTGTAACCTTTTTGTTTGTCTTAATTATTGATTCGACTTCGCGAATGCTGACATTCTCACCGCCGGTGATAACAATATCTTCTCGCCGGGATTCAATATATAAATATCCATCTTCATCGATTCGTCCGAAATCGCCGGTACGATAGCAGCCGTCAACTAATTTCTCTTTTGTTAATTCATCATCGTCAAAATATTCCTTAAATAAAGAGTTGCTCTCAACTAAAATCTCATCACTATTCTCTGTCCGTAAGTTTTTGCTATTGTTCGTGTTCTTGATGATGATCTTATTCTTACCAATTGCCTTGCCGGCAGAATCAGGATAAAGCAAAAAATCATTAACGGATAGCGCTGCAACCATAGAACAAGTTTCGGATGAACCGTAAACTTTTACAATAGCCCAACCCTTTGAAATAGCTTCTTTGCAAAGTTCTGTATCAAGAAATCCGCCGCCGAGAAAAACAGCTTTCGGCATTTTATGAGGTGTGAAATTATTGAATAATAATTTTTGAAGCGTCGGCGTAACAATCGAAATATGAGTCGGTTGGAATTTATTTATGGATTCTTCAATGCTTTCGTGTTTTAATGAATTAGGGAAAGCGCAAATAGCTCCGCTTAATAGAGAGCGGACAAAAATCATGAATCCGCCTATGTGATATTGGGGAAGCGACGAAAGCCAAATATCTTTTGACGACAATTCCGAAAAAGAATCTGTTGCTTTTACACTTTCATAAAGCGAATGAAAAGTGTGAACTACCGCTTTTGGTTTTCCGCTGCTGCCCGATGTGAAAAGTATAAGTGCAGGATAATGAATGAAGAATGAAGAGTGGAGAGTGATGAGTGATGAGTGAATCGATTT
>CAZRMG010000048.1:1648-10769 GCA_964601095.1 uncultured Melioribacteraceae bacterium
TATACTGTTGTGTGTGTATAAAATGTTTGTTATGCCTTCGGTTTTGATTAATCTATTATTAGAAAATTCATCATGAATCAAGAAGTTAATTTTTGTTTTAGCAACTTTATAATCAATTTCTTCTTTTGTGTCTTTTGGATTTAGAAGCACAGGTATTGCGCCAACAAACCACACAGCATTAACGGCGATAAAAAATTGATAGCTATGATTAAATGAAATTCCTACTGTTTCATTTGATTTGATCCCGTATGATTTTAATAGGCCGGCAAAATCTATGACAAGTTTATATAATTCAATAAAAGAAATTGTTTTATGATCTGCAATAACGGCGGTTACATTGGGATTGATATCCGCTTGCAGTTTTAGCCAATGCCCGTTGTTTTCTAATATCATTATCAAAAAATCAGATTAAAATTTGGCGGATAAAAGCCGGGGTCAAAAAGAATTTTGCCATTGTTAACTTTATAATTGTCGATACAAACATCATGCTTAAAAAAGTTTGCTGTATCAAGTCCGTGTGGAAAACCATGGTTTGTCAATGCTGCGAGAAATACAAGCGCACTTTTACCTACGGCACTTTCAAATGAGGATGAAATAATAAATTTCTTCTTTTTCTTTGCGGCTTCTTCAATCAACTTTAGTGTTGAAAACATACCTGAAACTATCATTGGTTTTAAAACTATGAACTCAATATTTGTCGATTTGATTATGTTCAGTACATCAGGAGGTGTATTCATTGATTCGTCAACGGCAATTGGGATTGGCGACTTTTTGGAAATTTCGATCAATGAATCGAGATGCCCGCACGGTTCTTCAATGTATTGAATGTTGAACGGTGAAAGATATTTTATTCTTTCGATTGATTCTTGCTTTGTCCATGCGCCGTTAACATCGAGCCGAAGAATTAGATTTTCACCAAAATATTTTCGGATGCCTTCAATTAACTTAAAATCATTATCAAAATCGCTGCCGATTTTTAGTTTAAAAGTTTTATAACCTTGACCGATGTTTCTTTCAATTTCCGAAATTATATCAAGCTTATTGCCGATCGCGACAACCGAATTTACTTCAATTTCTCTCTTTGTATTTGCGAACAACTTTTTAGAAAAGTTATTACCGCCTAAAATTAGAAGATTGAGCAGGCATTGTTCTATACCGAATTTTACAGAAGGGAAAAGATTCTTTTTGTTTATCAATGTTTCTATAGAAGCGATATCATCTTCTACCTTAAAATTTTTAAAGAAAACCGAAAGTTTTTGCAGCTGTTCTTCGCATTCGTAGATGCTTTCGTAACTCAAACCGGGCAATGGTGAGCACTCGCCGAATCCAACTAAGTTTTTTTCATTTCTTATGGCAATGATAAAACCGTCGCGGGATTTAATAGTATCCTTGGAATTTTTAAATGGTGTTATAAAACTGAGATTAAAATGGAAATATTTTAATTCAGTTATCGTCATATCAATATACCGACTGCAAATAAGAAACCGTAAATGGCTGAAAGTTTAGCCGTTAATTCAAGTGTTTTGTTTAATTCACGTCCGCGCAAGGTAAAAATCATCTTTACGAGTTTTATGGAAATAGGCAGACTTATTAAAGGCAGAAATACGAATAGACTTTTTTTGAAAGTAAAATAGACAACAAATAAAATTGTATAAGATATAATCATAAAGAAGATGTATTGCATTTGCGCGAAACGTTCTCCGAAAATTACCGCAAGAGTGTTTTTACCGTTGGTGCTGTCTTCTTCGCGGTCGCGGTAATTATTTACAACAAGAATATTTGTAATTAACGCGCCTACCGGAATTGATGCCCAAAAGGACATCCATGAAAATTCAACTGCTTGTACATAATAAGTCCCGACGGTTCCAATAAAACCGAAGAATAAAAATGAAGCCACATCACCAAGTCCGTGATACGCAAGCGGTAATGGTCCGGCTGTATATGCGAGTCCTGCAGCTATAGAAACAATTCCGATTAATAGTACAATCCATCCGGCGGAATAAACAAGATAAAGACCAAGTAAAAAACTTAAACCGAATGTAAGAATGGTTCCGACTTTCATTTCATTTATCGATAAAATTCCTGATGCGGTTGCGCGCTGCGGACCAAGACGAGTGTGCGTATCCTTGCCGTGTAAAAAATCAAAGAGGTCGTTCGCAAAGTTTGTTCCTATTTGGATAAGGATTGAACAAAGTAATGCTATTGTTGCGGCAACTGTATCAAATTTTCCATCGTGGATAGCAATTGATGAACCGACTATAACAGGGACAACAGCAGCTAACAATGTGCGAGGACGGCTTGCTAAAATCCATGCATCAAATTTTGAAATTGTGTTTGTATGGGAATGAATCATAATTTAGGGCACTCTTGGGAATTTTGAAAAATCGGGTTTGCGTTTTTCATTGTATGCGTTTTTGCCTTCTTGCGCCTCTTCACTCATGTAGTAAAGAAGAGTTGCATTGCCTGCAAGTTCTTGAATTCCTGCTTGGCCGTCAAGTTCTGCATTAAATGCCGATTTAAGTAAACGAATTGCAAGCGGACTTTTTTCTAAAATTTCTTTTGCCCACTGAACACCTTCAATTTCAAGTTGATCAACAGGAACGACTTTATTAACAAGTCCCATTTCAAAAGCTTCCTGCGCGTTGTATTGTTTGCACAAATACCAAATTTCACGCGCTCTCTTTTGTCCGACAATTCTCGCTAAATAACTCGCACCGAAACCGCCGTCGAAGCTTCCGACTTTAGGACCTGTTTGGCCAAACACAGCGTTATCGGCAGCAATAGTTAAATCGCAAACAACGTGAAGAACATGCCCACCGCCGATTGCATAACCTGCAACCAGGGCAATTACCGGTTTTGGAATACTGCGGATTTGTTTTTGAACATCAAGAATATTTAAGCGGGGAACGCCGTCTTTGCCGACATATCCTTTGTTTCCGCGGATTGATTGGTCGCCGCCGGAACAAAAAGAATATTTGCCGTCTTTTGCCGGGCCTGCACCCGTTAATAAAATTACACCGATATTGCCGTCTTCGCGAGCGTCGGCAAAGGCATCGTATAACTCAAGTGTTGTTTCGGGACGGAAGGCATTTCTTTTTTCGGGACGGTTGATTGTAATTTTGGCGATGCCGTCCATCTTTTCATAAATAATATCTTTGTAATCCTTTGCTTTTATCCAATTGAAATTCATTTTCATCCTTTAAGAGAATTAAGAAAATCCAGAACTAATTTAATAAAAAGCTCCGGTTTTTCTAAGTGAGTGTTATGCCCCGCATTATCAACAATTTTCAGATCAACATTAGGTATCAATTCACACATTCGTTTATTAATAGTTGTAAATTTTTGATCTTCACTTCCCGTTACGAGAAGTACCGGGAAATCCAAATATTTTAATTCATACCAATAACTGCTCATTAATCCGGTTGAAAAACCCGCGAGCATATTTGATAATCCTATAACATTATTTTTTGCTCTTTCGTTTCGTATGTAATCAATATCAAATTTTTCTTTTAATGAATGGAACATTGGAAGATCGAGCCAAAACTTCATAAACCAATCCATTCCCTCGCTTTTAATTTTATCGGCAAGTAGAAGATCGTGTTCAACGCGCTCTTTTTTCTCAGTAATGTTTTCGATTCCCGCGGTTGTACTTTCAAAAATTGCGGCTAAAATTTTATGTTGATATTTTATGCTGTATGAAAGCGCAGCGCGCCCGCCGAGTGAATAGCCGACAATTACAAATTTATGAATACCTAATTTCTCAAAAATTGAATTTAATTGATGTACGATGCTTCCGCACGAATACATTGATAAATCTTCGGGCGAGTCGGTTTCACCGTGTCCAATCAAATCAATTGCTATTGGGAAAAATTTTTTAGGAAGTGAATCAAAAATAAAAAGCCAGTCTTTGGCGCTGCCTGTAAAACCGTGTAAAAAAACTATCGGGATTCTATTGTGTCGGTCGGAAGTCTCGTCAAGTAATAAATTAAATTTTTGCCCGTCGATTTCTAAATTCATTTATGCACTTTTCAATTTCTTGTGCGGCACGTGACCAATATTTTTGTCGGAGTAACTTAGAGTTTACCGCGTTTGTTTTTAAATGAAAAACAGTAAGCGTTTTATTACCAACGGAAGATAAAAGTTTCCGATGAAAATCTCTCCAATTTTTTATTTCTATAAGTTTGCCATCATAAGCCGCAACAAAAGCCCCAAAGTCCAGATTTAATGGTGTTAAAAAGTTTTTTTGCATGAATTCTCTGTAAGCAGCGATAGGCAAAGATTCAAAAATTCCGCCGCCTGAATTATCAATAAGTATAATTATCATTGGAATTGCGAACTTTTTAGAATTGATAAGACCGTTCATGTCGTGGAAAAACGCAAGATCACCAGTTAAAAGATATGTTGGGTTCTTAGATGCTTTAGCAATTCCCAATGCAGTAGAGTTGATTCCGTCAATTCCGCTTGCACCGCGGTTTGCAAAAATTTTTATTTTTTTGCCTGATGCTGAAGCGAAGAAATCCGTGTCGCGTATAGGAAGCGAGTTTGAAATCATCAAATTGGAATTTGATGGAATTGCATTCGCTATCTCCGAAATAATTCTGCCTTCGAAAGGGAAATCGGCATTTTCAATAAATTGCTTTTTAACTTCTGAAATAATCCTATTCATGCTTTGAAAATCGCTCAGCCACTTGCTTTTATCATCGCTCTTTTGCTTTTGTGATTTGCTAATCATTGTTGAACAAAATTTATCCGGGTTAACAGTAATAATTTTTTTAGCGGTCAACGACGGATCATTTCTATCACCGTATTCATTTATAATATATTTCTCTGCTCTTGAGATTTTGAAAAACTCAAGTAAAACATTAGAAGTTGGTGCGCCACCGAATTGAATTATAATCTTAGGATCGTATTCTTTTTGAAAATCTTTTGAGCGTACTATAGCGGAAAAATTATCAATAATATTTTTTTTGGAATGAGCGCCGAAACGCAATGCAGATGAGCCGTCTGCGTAAATGGGGTAATCAAATGTCTCCGAAAATTTTACAAGAAGTTGTGCGAAATCTTTTGAATAATTGTTATACCCGGTTATTATTAAACCGTGTTTTTCTTTTGAGAATTTTTTTACAAGTGCATCAAAATTAATATTTGATTCTTTAACTGATATTGGCTTAAAAGAAGATTCTGAAAACAGTTTGTCAATTTTATCGATTTCTATTTTATCCGTATAACTTTCAGGTTCAAACGGCTTTTCAAAAGGAAAGTTTAAATGAACGGGTCCGCGGTTTACGAACATTGAAATCGAAACTGCTTTTTCTGCAAGTAAATTTATACTGTTGATATTTTTTAAATTAGGTAGACCGGCATCGGCAAAAAATCTTATGTGATTACCATAAATATTATGTTGATTTATAGTCTGATTTGCACCGCTTCCGCGAAGATTATTTGGTCTATCGGCTGTGCAAACAATAAGAGGAATTCTTTGATAATATGCTTCAATAATTGCAGGATACAATTCCGCAACTGCTGTCCCGGATGTTGTAACAATCGCAACCGGCGTATTACTGCTTTTAGCGAGTCCCAAAGCGAAAAATGCGGACGAGCGTTCATCAACAATCGGGAATGTTTCTATTTGATTATTCGCCGCAAAAGCGAGCGTTAAAGGTGTGCTTCTTGAACCGGGTGAAATGCATGCGTATTTAATTCCCAGCTGCGAAAGCCGTCTTACAAAAAGATCGCACCAAAGTGTGTTACGATTGATTGATAGTTTCATCTACAAAAAGAGAAAGTATTGGTTTTAATTTTAATTCCGTTTCGTTGTATTCAAAAATTGGATTTGAACCTTCAACAATTCCGCATCCGGCAAACGCATGAATCATATTGTCTTTTAATAAAGCTGATCTTAGCGCAACTGCAAATTCGCCTTCGTTTTCAAGATTAAACCAGCCGATAATACCTGCATATAATCCTCTATCAAATTCCTCGAGGTTGCATATTAGTTTTAATGCCGCGTCTGTTGGGTAACCGCAAATTGCCGGTGTCGGATAAATATTTTCAATCAAAGATAAAATGTTTATATCGTTTTTCAATTTAGCTTTTATTGGTGTCCATAAATGCTGAATGTTTGAAAGCTTGCGCAGCTGCGGCGTGCTGTCGTATTCAATTTCTTCGGTTACATGGTATAATTTTTCCAATAAAAAATTTCTAACGCTGTTATGTTCAACAATATCTTTTTCACTTTCAAGAAGCTGCAGGCCTAATTCTTTATCGCTAATTTCAGAATCACCCCGCTGAATAGAGCCCGCGAGAGCATCTGTTTCGATTATACTTTTTTTAATACTAAACAGTTTTTCCGGTGTAGCACCAAAAAAAGTAGAATTATTGTTTCTATAAATAAAAGTATAACATTTGGGATATATTTCTTGAAGTGAATTTGTTACTTCTCCAAAATCAATTTTGGAATTAAGATCCAATTCAATTTTCCGAGCCATCACAACTTTTTCAAGTTCTTTTTTAGAAATTTTGTCGAGACATGTGAAAATTTTTGAGTTCCAATTTATCGTTTCATCATTATTTATCCGAACGGCTTGTTGATTTGTGGAATTCACAACATGTTTTAAATCGGATAATTGAAAATATTCATCAAAATCGTCCAAATAGTTTTTTGGCTGATTATCATTTTTAATATAGTTAACAATTACAGAATAAAAATTTTCGTTTCTAAACAACAAATATTTTGGGATAAACCACTTTTCATATTCAAAATCTTGCCATAAAGTCGATTTTTCAACCAGCGGGAATTTTTGAGTTCCAACGAATACGGGAATTCTGTTGAAATTTATTTTGTTTAGATTGTGATAGTAATTTTTCTTAACTTTGAGCAGAATTTCCTGAATATCCTTATTGTCGTTCTTATTTTTTTTGCCGATTGATAAAATTTCTCCCAGAGCAATGAACGAGTATTTCTGCGAAGGGTTGTTCCAATATATTAAATTCTTATCTGAGCAGATGAGTTTGTTCATCAACGATGAATAAAGATTTTCATCTAATTCTTGCGAGTACGAAATAAGGTTGTTCGGCTCGTTTATATTCGAGACATATTCATAAAATTTATTTTTATCTATTATCAAGATTTGTTCAATATTTGTTTATTACTAAGTAAATATAATTCATAACAAAATAGTTTCAAATCAGTTTATTTTTTTAGAAAAAGGAGGTGGGCTACAACGAAAACACAAATAAGCAACTTCACAGCCACATCATGGGGTGCGTGCATTAATAAAGCTAACGTAAAATATGTTTTTACTGTTAGGATTAATCATAAGAAAGGAGATAATAACTATGAGCGAAATATCTAATTCATCAGTAGTTATTTGGGAAAAGCTTTCCAAAGCTTATGACAAAATGCGACGCGTTCAATCGAAACAAATGTACGGACAAAATTTAACCGCGCCTCAGTTTGGAGTTATGGAAGTTCTTAATAGACTCGGTTCGGTTCCGCTAAAAAAAGTTAGCGAAGAACTTATGGTTACCGGGGCTAATATTACTTGTGTTGTTGACAATCTCGAAAAAGAAGAGTTTGTAAAAAGAGTCCCTTCTAAAGAAGACAGAAGAGTTATACTTGCCGAATTAACTCCCAAAGGGAAAGAAAAATTAGACCAGATTTGGCCGGATTATGTAAGAAATATGGCTGCAGTTACAGCCGTGTTAAGTGAGCAAGAACAGAAAGAATTACTTAAACTATTAGAAAAACTTAATGTTAATTAATTTGTTTTGAATAAGAGAGCTATCCATTCATCCATTGCGGTTTTTTCAATTAGCTCTAAATTCAAACCCGTGTAAATTTTTAAGATGTCGGTTTCATCAGTATTTAAAAGGCCGGAAAGAATTAATAATCCGGTCTTTTTTATTTTAGCTCTAATTTCTTTTGCGATATCGACAAGTATATGTTTGTTGATGTTTGCAACAATCAAATCAAAATCGGTTTCAGGCAAATCTTTTAATTCGCCCAAACGTATTTCAACTTTATCCTCAAGATTATTTGCTTTAACATTTTCATTCCCGTTCAGCAAACACCATTCGTCATTATCAATTCCTAAAGCGCGTTCTGCGCCCAGCATAACAGTACTAATTGCAAGTACGCCTGTGCCGGAACCTACATCTAAAACTTTTTCTCCGCCTTTTACATATTTATCAATTAATTGAATGACAAGTTTTGTAGTTGCATGTTCGCCGGTGCCGAAAGACATTTTGGGGTCAATAGTAATTATTATTTGTCCCGGTTTGGAAGTATAATCTTTGAAAGAAGGTTTGATAACAATTCTATCGGTTACTTCTATAACTCTAACTTTCTTTTCATATTCTTCATTCCAGTTGCGGTCTTCGATAACGGATTCTTCAACGGTAAAAGAATTAATTAATTTTTGATGAACGAGTTCGTTCAAAACATTTTCAATATCTTTTTTAAACACGCTTTTGTTTTCGTTTACAAATACTGTTAAAAAATTATCAAATTCAGTTATACCGTCAATATCCAATTGCCACAACATTCCGCTGACAGTATCAACCTCAAACGGGTCGGCTGTAACTTTAAATTCCTTGTAAGTTTTCATAATCCTTCAAATAATAGTTCGCAAATTTTATTTTGAATAATTAATGCTTGAGTTGCCCTGCCGACAAAATTCTGCGTTAGAATAGTAAATGCAAGTAAGCTGCCGTTTTTAGTTCTTATATACCCTGCAATATTTGCCACACCGCTTAATCCTCCGGTTTTAGCAAACACGCGTCTTTGGACTGGGGAATCAACCATTCTGTTTTTAAGCGTGCCGTCGAAACCGGAAACAGCAAATGAGTTAAAAAGTTTTACGAATAATTCTTCTTCTTCGTAATAAAAATATTTTAATATTCCTGTTACAAGCTCCGCCGATATCAAGTTGTAGAATGATAAACCTGAGCCGTCGGCTATGCGGTAATCTTTTGGAGAGAAACCGGCGAGAGAAATTAAACTATCGACAAATACTTTTCCCTTAGCTGCGGTCGCATGATTTGAAAAATTATATAAAGCCAATGAGCGCAAAATCATTTCCGCACTTAAATTATCGCTTTCTTTATTTGTGTTTAAAAT
>CAZRMG010000048.1:10779-11646 GCA_964601095.1 uncultured Melioribacteraceae bacterium
TTTCCTTCGCATCATTGGTCAAATTTAAAGTATCAATCCTGCCGTTTAATTTAATATTATGTTTTTCCAAACTTTCTTTCATTAGGTTAAGGAAATAAAAAGTTGGATTAAAAATGTTGAGTGAAACCGAATCTCTCTGCTCGGATGATGGAATATTTCCAGTTATAATTATTTTATTGTTTCTATTAACCCAATCACGAGTAACATTAATTGTTGATTTGCCAGTATCGATTGTAACGGAATTATTTACAACCGGGATAAATTTGTTTTCGGGAATCAATTTAATTTGTGCTTGCTTTCCAATTTCCCCAGGTGTAATAATTATTTTAATTGAATTATCATTAATGCAAAGAGGCGATAAATAAGGAGAGAAGTCGCCGGGGTCGTCGTCCCACATCCAGCCCTCGCCCCAGAACAAAGAATCGCCCGCGGAAACATCAGCATATAAATTCCCGTTGATTTCTTTTATTCCGTATTCTCTTATGATAGTTACTACCGAATCCAGATCTCGCTGTGTAAAATCCGGCTCGAAGCCGCCTATAACATAAAAGTTACCGTTGCAAATTGAATCTTCGATAATGCCAGTATAATAGAACCCGGTTTTAAAATCATAATCTGATTCAAGAAATTTTAACGCGGCGCCTGTTGTCAAAATTTTTTGTACCGAAGCTGGGCGCAAAAGTAATTTTTCGTTCTTTGAATAGATTTTCTGGTTTGAAGTCAGATCGAAAACATCAGCTGCAATTTGAGTTTTTGAAAAAAAATCTGCTGTTAATAAACTATCTATTCCGAGTTTTAGATTGTCATAGTTTGTTTGCGGTAAAATATTTGGAGAGCAGAACAAGATTATGAGCAAGTGCAAGAATA
>CAZRMG010000049.1:0-11549 GCA_964601095.1 uncultured Melioribacteraceae bacterium
TTTTCAGCACCGTTAAAGTTCGATCCCTTTGTCAACTCCGTTGGAATTATATAACATTTAATTCCGGCGGCTATTGCTGCCTTTAATCCCCGCTCGGAATCTTCAACTACAATGCATTCATCTTTATTAAAACCGCATATTTCGAGTGCTTTTAGATATGGCCCGGGATCCGGTTTAACTTTATCTATGTCGTCTGATGTTAACACGAAATCAAAATATTTTTTGAATCCCGTGCGGCTGTGAATTTTTTCAAAATGATCTTTACGCGAACTTGTAACAACACCCATCATAATTTTTCCGTAAAGATATTGCAAAACTTTTTCAGTGCTTTCAATCGGTTCGGATTGTTCTTCTAAAAGTTTCGAATAATATTCATTTCTTTCATTACGCAATTCTGAAATCATTTCTTCCGTATAATTCTTGTCTTTTAATAGATGCCAAGTTCCCTGCCCTTTCTTCAAGAAATTTTCGACAAACAATTCCCTTGTTAAATCGATGCCGTGTTTCGCAAACACTACACGGTTTGCTTCGAAATACAAACGTTCGGTATCAACAAGAACGCCGTCGTTATCCCAAAATACTGCTTTTATTTTTTTCATCCGTTTTGATTCACAATTAGTTTTTATATATGTAAGTTTACAAACAAATTTTTAATTCATGGGGGAAATAATGATTAAAAAAATTTCTTTTCTGCTGACAATTTTGTTCTTCATTTTCAATTCAACAAATATTCTTAACGCACAAGAAACTCCAGCCAAACCCGAAACAAATATTAATGATGCTTTAAAATATCCCCGCACCGAAACTTCAATGCCGGGTAAATTTCCCGGAAGTGTTGTTCAAATTAATAATTCCAACTCATTTGTCGATAACAAAGTAAGTTACGATGCCGCATACAATATGATTGCAAAAGGTATGCTCGAGCTTACCGGCAAAGATAATTTGAAAGATGCGTGGCTCATGTTTGTTAAACCTTCCGAAAGAATCGGTTTAAAAGTTAATCCCGTTGCCGGCCCTACTTTAACAACAAGTGTTGAAGTAACACAGGCAATTGTTAAACAACTTGAAGAAGCCGGAATACCAAAAGCTAATATTTTAATTTGGGACAGGCGCGAAGAACAATTATTCGAAGCGGGCTTTACGCAAGAAGCATTTCCCGGCATTAAAATCATCGGCACCGAACGTAAAGGTGAAAACGGAACAATGTACGACGAGAACGGAAAACTTTACGGCGCGCAAATGATTGACACAACTTGGTACTATTACGCCGATTACGAAGAGAAGTACGACGCCGAAACTTTACCTTACATGGTTAACGAAGGCAAATATTCCTACTTCTCAAAAATTGTTACACAAATGGTTGACAAAATTATAAACGTCCCGATTTTAAAGAATGCCGGATCTTCTGTTACACTTTGCTTAAAAAATCTTGCTTTTGGATCTACTACAAACACGGGACGACTTCATAAACAACTTTGGTCTGAAACATGTGCGGAGGTTTGTGCATTCCCGCCGCTGCGTGATAAAGTTGTACTAAATATTGTTGACGGAATTAAAGGATGCTTTAACGGTGGTCCCGGTGCCAATCCACAGTTCTTTACAAACTATAATACTATTCTTATTGGAACAGATCCCGTTGCAGTCGACAGGATTGGATATGATATTGTCATCAAAAAAAGAATTGAAGAAAAAATTCAGAAAGAAGATTTGCCGCGCGGAAGAAGTTTTATAGAATTGGCAGCCAAATTAAATCTCGGAGTTGCAGACATTGATAAAATCCAATTAAAAAAATTGGAAGTCCAATAAGTGTATAATAATATGAAAAAAATTTATTCAGCGACCTTATTATTAATCTTGTTTTTTGTTTCGCTTCAAACAACTGCTCAGACTGATAATGATTTTCCGGCACCGAGCCAAGCCGAGGTGCCGGAATTAAAAATTCTACAACAAAAACATTTTGACGGCAACGCTTTATGGGGACATATAAACGGCGGTGCCGATCTTTACCTTGAGTATGGTTTTGATAAGCTTTTATTCCAAGAAGTTGAATTGAACAATTACAAACTACGGATTGAATATTATAGAATGAATGATGCCGCTGCCGCTTTCGGAATATTTTCAGTTTCACACTTTAGATGTGATTTAGACGATACGCTTACGAAATTTATATGTATTACAAAATACCAGGTTCAGGCAGCACTTGGAAGATTTTATATTTCTATTGCAAATGACAAAGGTACCGCAGAAGCGCAAAAATTAACCATCGACTTATTTGATAAAATTCTAAAAAAATCTCATGAGCCGTTATTCCAATTACATGATAATTTTTTTAAGAACAGAAACTCTAAACATCTTAGAAACATCAAACTATTTCGTGGTGAGTTGGGCTTACAAAACGGAATGGAACAATGGCTGGATTTATTCGAAAAATTTTCCGGCTATGAAATTTCTGTTCTTCCTTTCGAAAATGAGAAAGGTTATTTAAACTATGCACATATTAAATTTGCCAACGAAGAAGATAAAATAAGATTCATGAGAACTATTGGTGTAAGCGAAACAAACGACGAAAACAGTTTGTCAACACACACAAACGGAATTTATTACAAAGTGATAAACATTTCTGCAAGCGAAATATTTTTTTACGAAACTGTTCTTAGTGAAGATGAAATGGAACTAATTCTAAATGACTTTTAAGGGATTGAATCATTCAATCCCTTTTCATTTTTAAAGTTAAAAATCAAAAAGTTCGCCGAGAAGTCCGCCCTTTTTCTTTCTGTATTTATATTTATCATCTTTGTAATAATTATCATCGCGATAGCGGTCTTTATCATAACTTTTGTCTTCAAAAGATTGCGGGGCAGAAGTTCTTTCTATTATTTTATCGAGTTCTCCCCTATCAAGCCAAACGCCGCGGCAATTTGGGCAGTAATCAATTTCAATTCCGTTTTTATCGGTCATTAATAAAACTGTGTCTTTACAAACAGGGCAATTCATATTTCCTCTCAAAAATTTCAAGCTATAACAATTCAATAACAAAAATGGTTTCCATACTTAAAATAAATCGTGCATATTTTATTAATTAAAACCCGGCTTTTTTTGATAGCATAAAATTTGTATCTTTAACAAAAATTATTCCACATTTATGAATGTTGATTTCGTTGAAATAGATAATATTGCAGTCAGCTCCGAAATATTTGAGAATACTTTTACCTGCGATCTCGGTAAATGCAAAGGCGCTTGCTGTACAATGGAAAGTGAATTCGGCGCTCCATTAACTAAAGAAGAGATAGAAAAAATTACCGAAATCTATCCGATAGTTAAAGATTATCTGCCAAAAGAACATATTAAAGAAATTGAAAAGAACGGTTTCTGGGTTGAAAAACACGGCGAATTTATGACAAGAAGTATCAATAACCGCGACTGCGTATTTGTAACTTACGAAGGCGATATTGCAAAATGCGGAATTGAAAAAGCTTTTCGCGACGAGAAAGTTGATTTTCCTAAACCTGTTTCGTGTCATCTTTTTCCGATACGCGTTTCATATTTTGGCGGACCCGTGCTTCGATACGAGAAATACGGAGATTGCAGTCCGGCTGTCGAAAAAGG
Organism: uncultured Melioribacteraceae bacterium; assembly: GCA_964601095.1. Taxonomy (GTDB): domain Bacteria; phylum Bacteroidota; class Ignavibacteria; order Ignavibacteriales; family Melioribacteraceae; genus JAEWUC01. The sequence goes on from CAZRMG010000049.1 coordinate 3,607, forward strand.
TAAGAAAACAAAAATTTCTATATTTGATTTTTGCCGCGAAGCACTCGAAAGAGCGTTCGGCAAAGAATGGTTTATAAAAACAAAAGAAGCAATTAGAGAATAATATGCTGTCACTTCAACAAAGATTATCGTTACAACAGAAATTATCGCCGCAGCAAATTCAATATCAAAAATTACTGCAGTTAAATACACTTGCGCTTGAACAAAGAATTAAAACTGAATTGGAATTAAATCCAATACTAGAAGAGACTTTAGACGAAGAACTCGATCTTGAACAGCTCGAAGATTCCGACGATCAAGAAGAAAAGGAAAAAACCGAAGAGGAAGAAACATACGACAGTAAAGATGATGAGTTTGATGTTGAAGATTTTATGAACGAAATTGAATCCGATTTCGAACTTGAACGGATTAACAGAAGTCAGGGTGATGATAAAACCCAACCGATTGCACCGCAGCGAAAATCTTTACGAGAAGCTCTTGTAGATCAATTAAGCATGCTCGATCTTACCGAAGAAGAAACTATTCTCGGCGAAAATATTATAGGCAGTTTGGATAAGGATGGCTACTTTAAAGCCGACATGGAGAAAATTGTAAACGATCTAAAATTATTCGAGCACATTGAAGTTACAATTTCACAAGCGGAAAAAATTCTTAAAAGAATTCAAACACTTGAACCGGTTGGAATTGGAGCCCGCAGTTTGCAGGAATGTCTTCTCATACAAATTAGAAATTCTTCTTTTGATCCATATTATTCTTTTATCGCCGAGAAAATCTTAGCGGAACATTTCGAAGATTTCGCAAACAGGCGTTTCGATGCAATTCAAAAAAATCTCGATCTCTCCAAAGAAACACTTCGTACTGCAATAGATATTATTCAAAAACTTAATCCCAAACCGGGTGAAGGTAATATTGATTCCGAAGAGATGAACCAAATCACTCCGGATTTTTTAATCGAAAAAGTTGAAGACAATTATATTGTTACACTTAATGACAGAAGCGTTCCCTCGGTTACCGTGAGCAAAACTTATCTTGAGATGCTCGATACAAACAAGCGCAAAAGAAAAATATCCGAACGCGACAAAGAAACGCACAAGTTTTTACGTGAGAAATTTGAATCTGCAAAGTGGTTCATCGCCTCACTTCAGCAACGGCGGCATACATTAATGAAAATCATGCAGTCTATTCTTGAAAAGCAATACGAGTTTTTTGAAAGCGGCGCAAAATTTTTGAAGCCAATGATTTATAAAGATATAGCCGAAGAAATCGGAATGGATATTTCAACAATCAGCCGCGTTGTAAACGGAAAATATGTTCAAAGTCCGCAGGGAATTCATGAATTAAAATATTTCTTCAGCGAAGGTTTATCGACGGACAGCGGCGACGAGATATCAAACAAGCATATCAAAGAATTGATAAAAGAAATTTGCGAGAACGAACCGAAAGACAATCCGCACAGCGATGACAAAATTGCAATTATTCTGCAAGAAAAAGGAATTCATATCGCAAGAAGAACTGTGGCAAAATACCGCGAACAATTAAAAATTCCGGTTGCGCGCCTTCGTAAGGAATTATGATTGTACTCGAAACAATAATTACTGTTTTTCTTTTTTTCTTATTCGCAGCATCACACACTTTTCTCGCTTCACGAAAACTGAAAATTAATTTAGCCGAGAAGATCGGCGATAAAATTGCATTCTATAGAATGTTCTACAATGTATCGTCTCTCCTTTTTCTTTTTATTTTTTATATGCTTTCACCAAAACCGGATGTTGTTGTTTACGACTTACATTATCCGTTCGATATGCTTACATTTGCACTCCAAGTTCTTTCACTTTTTGGATTGATATGGGCGTCAATACCCATAAACATTAAGGAGTTTTTGGGTATTTCGCAGATTGAGAAATATTTGGCGGGAAATTACAACCCCGGCGATCTTGACGAGAAATTGACTTTAAATACCAACGGGGCATTTAAATTTGTTCGTCATCCAATTTATCTTTTTATAATTTTATTTCTGATGTTCCGCCCTACGATGGATTTGTTTTATCTTACAACACTTATCTGTTTTATAATTTATTTTTACGTCGGTTCAATTTATGAAGAAAGAAAGTTGGTGGAAGTATTCGGTAATGAATATTTGAATTATCAGAAAAATGTTCCTCGGTTAATTCCTTGGGTAAAAATTAATCCCAAAACATAATTTTATATTCGGCAACAATGCTCTGGCTTCGCACGTCGAATTTTATGATTAACAATAAGAGGTTTAAATGAAAATTAGGTCAACAACAATTATCGGTATTATAAAAGACGGACAGGCTGCTCTTGGCGGCGACGGACAAGTAACACTCGGCAACACAGTAATGAAACACAACTCAATGAAGATCCGCAAACTTTTAAACGGAAAAGTTATTACCGGTTTTGCCGGTTCAACTGCCGACGCATTTACATTGCTCGCGCGTTTCGAAGAAAAACTTGAACAATACAGCGGCAATGTAAGCCGTGCAGTTGTTGAACTTGCTAAAGATTGGCGTACCGACAAATACCTTCGCCGACTCGAAGCAATGCTCGCAATTATTTCCGATGAAAAAGCATTTATTGTCTCCGGCACAGGCGATGTGATTGAGCCCGAAGACAATATTGTTGCAATCGGCAGCGGAGGGATGTATGCACTTGCCGCCGCAAAAATGTTGAAAAAATACAGCAACCTTTCCGCAAAAGAAATTGTTGAAGAATCATTGAAGACAGCAGCAGAAATCTGCATTTATACAAACGATAAAATTACCGTTGAGGTTATTGGGAAATGAGGAAACTTAAAATGAAAAACGATGTAATGAAGCAATTAACACCAATGCAAATTGTTAAAGAACTTGATAAATATATTATCGGTCAAGACGAAGCAAAGCGGGCAGTTGCTATTGCACTGCGAAACAGGTGGCGCAGGCAGAAAGTAGAAGAAAACATCCGCGAAGAAATTATGCCGAACAACATAATATTAATCGGCCCAACCGGAGTCGGTAAAACTGAAATTGCACGCCGACTCGCAAAACTTTCCGGCGCACCGTTTGTAAAAGTTGAAGCGTCAAAATATACCGAAGTTGGTTATGTAGGTCGTGATGTTGAATCAATGATACGCGATTTGACTGAGATTGCGGTGAGCATGATTCGTTCCGACAAAACTGCTGAAGTTAAAGAAAAAGCAGAGCGAATAGCTGAAGAAAGAATTCTTGATCAATTGATCCCGCCTGTTAAAAAGACAGCGACAGTTGAAGCAGAAAACGGAAACGGTGAGAGTGAAGAAAACAGAAATGAAAAAACACGTGAATGGATGCGTGAAAAATTACGCAACGGCGAAATGGATGATAAATTGATTGAATTCGATATTACTTCTCCCGCATTCGGCATGCAGGTTCTCGGACCAATGGGCATGGATGATATGTCGATGAATCTTCAGGAAATGTTCAGCAGTATGATTCCAAAGAAAAAGAAGAAAAGAAAAACTACTATTAAAGAAGCCCGGCAGGTTATTGTACAGGAAGAAGCTGAAAAACTTATCGACATGGAGGCCGTGCAAAAAGAAGCTGTAACCCGCGTGCAGGAATCGGGAATTGTTTTTATTGATGAAATAGATAAAATTGCGGGCGCTAAAAGTTCGCAAGGCCCCGATGTGTCGCGTGAAGGTGTTCAGCGTGATCTTCTTCCTATCGTTGAAGGTTCTGCAGTAAATACAAAATACGGACCTGTAAAAACCGATCATATTTTATTTATCGCTTCCGGCGCGTTTCATGTTTCAAAACCATCCGATTTAATTCCGGAACTACAAGGAAGATTTCCAATCCGTGTTGAATTAAAAAGTTTGACGGAAGAAGATTTCATAAAAATACTTACACTTCCGCAAAATGCATTACTCAAACAATACAGCGCACTTTTACAATCGGAAAACGTTGATATAACATTCAACGAAGAAGCAATTAAAGAAATAGCAAAAACAGCGGCAACTGTTAACGACCAGGTTGAGAATATCGGCGCACGAAGACTTCATACTATTTTAACTACTCTTCTTGAAGATATTCTGTTCGAAGTCCCTGATAAAATGCCCGAAACAGCAATCGAAATTTCCGGCGCAATGGTTAACGAAAAACTTGATAAGATTGTCAAGAACAGAGATTTAAGTAAATATATACTTTGAGTGTAGAGTGATGAGTATAGAGTATAAAACAATTAAAATATTATTTATCACCATTATTGCAGTGTTTTATTTTACAGGATGCTGTTCTTCGGAAAATGTATCTGTACAAAATTTAGATACAGCTAAAAAACTTGTCCAGAATTATTATGAGTCCGGTGAATTTGATAAAGAATGCAAATTGATTTTTGATGACGCTAAATCGCAAATTGAAAAATTAACGCTTGATAAAAATTCTGTAGTAATTTTCGATGTTGATGAAACGGCATTATCAAATTACAACAACACAAAAGAAATCGGTTTCGGATATGTTAGAGAGCATTGGCATAACGGTATATTAAAAGCAGATGAGCCCGCTATTCCTGAAACAAAAAAATTTTACGATTGGCTTATTTCAAAAAAAATAAATGTAATTTTTCTTACCGGCAGGTACGAAGAAGTCCGCGATGCAACAATAAAAAATTTGAATTATGCGGGCTACACAAAGTTCGATACTTTAATTGTACGAAATCCTCAAGAAAGCAAAATACCTGCGGCAGAATTTAAACCCGCAAGACGAAACGAGCTCGTTGAAAAAGGATATAACATTATTGCATCTGTCGGCGACCAATGGAGTGATCTCGTTGGCGGCTATTCGGGTATAAAAATAAAACTGCCAAACTATCTATATCTAATTGATTAACAAATTTGATATAAAACAGCGGAACATCATGAAAACTAATTTTAGAAATAATTCGACAAAAGCATTCTTTTATTTACTCATCATTTTGTTTGCGGTTAGTAATCTGCCGGCACAATCTATAATCGATCCGAATGCAGAGGCAGAAATTATTGCTTCAAACATAGGGCAGCCGGAAGGTCCTATTTGGGTTGAAGGAACCGGTTTGTTATTCAGCGACATCAAAGCCGCAAAAATTTATAAGTGGGTATCGGGAAATTCATCAACAGTTTATATAGAAAAATCCGACAGCACAAACGGTCTCGCGTTGGATTTACAGGGAAGATTAATTGCCGGGCAAATGGGCAAAAGAAGAATTGTAAGATTTGAAACCGACGGCAGTCAAACAGATCTCGCTTCAAAATACATGGGCAAAAGATTTAACAGTCCGAATGATTTGGTTATGAAATCCGACGGCTCAATTTTCTTTACAGATCCTGACTTTAATATTCCCGGCGGACCATCAAAAAAAGAACTTTCTTTTCAAGGAATTTATAGAATTAGCCCAACAGGAAACATTCAATTACTAGATGATACTTTCGACAAACCTAATGGAATTTGTTTTTCGCCAGATGAAAAAAAATTATATGTAAACGAATCACCAAAAGGAGAAATTTATGTTTGGGATGTTGTGAATGATACCGCAATTACAAACAAAAAATTATTTGCCAAACATAGATACGGCGGATATGCAGATGGAATGAAAACCGATCCGGATGGAAATATTTACTGCACAGGTCCCAAAGGCATTGATGTTTTTGCGCCGAACGGAACTTCCATCGGATTTATTCAACTTCCGAATAATAATTCAGCATCAAACATTGCGTGGGGAGAAGCTGATGGAAAAACTTTATTTGTAACCTGCGGTGGACAGAATAAACCTGTTTATAAAATCCGCCCGTTGTTCACCGGAATTAATAACAATGAAGGGAATGTATTACCGAATGAATTTAAGCTTGAGCAGAATTATCCCAATCCGTTTAATCCACAAACAACAATCGGTTATAATTTGCCGGAGGATTCGAAAGTTTCATTAATTATTTATGATACTTTGGGAAATGAAATTACTACACTCATTAATGAATTTAAACCCGCGGGAAATTATACAATTCAACTTTCTGCGCATAACCTTCAACTTGCCAGCGGAATTTATTTTTATAAACTCAGCACGAGAAATTTAAGCATGACAAAAAAAATGGTTTATTTGCAATAATTTTTTATTAGGGTTTGATGAAAGAATTTTTCCATTAATAATACTCAACTGAATAAATATAGGGAACACATGTCAACAACCAAAGATAATCTTAAAGAAGCATTTGCAGGCGAAAGCCAGGCAAATCAAAAATACCGTGCATTTGCAAAGAAAGCAGAACGCGACGGTTTTCCAAATATAGCTAAGTTATTCAAAACCGCAGCCGAAGCCGAAAGAATACATGCAGAAGGTCACCTAACGGCGCTCGAAGCCATTGGCTCTACGATTGATAATTTGAAATCCGCGATTGAAGGTGAAACATACGAATATACTGAAATGTACCCTCCGATGCATGAACTTGCCGAAACAGAAAATCATAAAGCAAAAAGAATGTTTAAGTATGCACTCGATGCCGAAAAAGTTCATGCCGATTTATATAAATTAGCTCTGCAAGCCGCCGAGCAGGGAAAAGATTTGGATGTTGAAGAAATCTATTTATGCCCGGTTTGCGGCCATATTGAATTTGGTAAACCGAAAGATAAATGCCCGGTTTGCGGTGCTTCGCCGGAAAAATATGTGAAAGTCTAATTGTACGCAAAGATATTAAGTTCACAAAAGCAAGCATGCTTATCAATGTTTCAGCGTGCTTGTTTTTTATTTTTAAAACTATTCGTTTGATTTTTGTTTGTCTTAAACTAAATTCGCATAGATTTTAAAAAAAGATTTCACTCTTTAACGGGGAAAGAGAATGCCGAGAAAAACAATAATCGATAATGAATTTATTACAATATGGTACTACCCCGATGAAAAAATTGTGCATCATCAATTTCACAAAAAAACTATTTACGGCAAAACTTTCCGCGACGCTCTAAATACGGGCGCGAATTTATTGAAGGAAAACAAAGCATGCAAATGGCTTTCCGATGACAGGAAAAATGTAATCTTTGCACAAGAAGATTTAGCGTGGGGCATTGAAGAGTGGCAGCCGAAAGTTTTGAGTTACGGATGGAAATATTGGGCAATTGTAAAACCGATTGATGAAGTGGGCAGAATGAGTATAGAACAAATTTCTTACGACTATAAAATTATGGGATTAACCGTTGAATACTTCAACGATGTAGATGAAGCTTTTAATTGGCTATGCAATTGCAAATAGTATTTTCAAGAAAACGTTAATTACCCAAACCGAGTAAATACCGTAGAACAATTCCTTCTAAGTTAGTGATCTTCTATTCACTTTTTTTATGCAGTTTATTAACCGGCGTCATAATTACCGATAAATTAAGAAGCACATAAACACAATCTTTTGATTTAACAACGGATAAAATTAAGTCCGAGTTTTGCGATTCACCGAACGAAGGGGCGCTTTCAATTTCATCTGCTTTAACATCGTTTACAACATCAACAGAATCAACAAGCAAACCCAATCTCATTTTAATACCGTCAACGTCATCTTCAACAATTACAATTCTCGTTTTGTCGCCGTACTGTATCGGTTCCATTCCGATTTTCAAACGTAAATCAATTACAGGTACAACGCTTCCGCGAAGATTAATAACACCCTTTACAAACTCCGGAGTGTGCGGAACATGAGTAATAGGAACCATTCTAATTATTTCAACAATTTTTAGAATTTCAATTCCATAGTATTCTTTACCGAGCGAGAATCTTAAATATTTTCCTTCCATATTAAGAAGTGATTTAGTCTTTAACGATTCGGCATTTTCTTCTTCTCTATTTGCAAGTTTTTGAATCTTATCCGCAAATTCTTTTTCATTAACATGGCTGACAGCCGCGGCTTTATCGCTTTCGGGACATGCGGCATCTGCAAAACGCATATCAACAAAATC
>CAZRMG010000050.1:0-11537 GCA_964601095.1 uncultured Melioribacteraceae bacterium
TTTGATAATTTTTCGATTGGGAATTCTTCTAGATAAAGCTCAGTTGCTTCTTTGAGGTTTTCAACAGCTTCTTCAATTGTTGAGCCCTGGCTTACAGTTCCAACCTCAGGACACTTAGCAACATACATTTCTTCTTCTTTGATAATTACTGCAGATAGAGTTTTCATAAATATCTCTTCTTATTTAATCCAAAGAAAAAATATATAAACAGATTATCATTATCAATTTATCTTCCATCAAGAAAACATGGTTGATTATTTTCATTATTAATACAAAATGGTGGAAAATTATTTAAACTAAATTTCCCACCATTTATTCAATCTTAGTTTTCTTTTTGTGTTCTCTTTATCGGAACAACGCCAGCCATTTCACCGATAACATTAACCAATTCTGAATTTCCAGGGACAATAATTTTGGAATTATTCTCGAGAGAGTGCTGCACAGTTTCAAGTTGTTTTAACATTTGTGCATTGCCCACGAAATATTTGTTCGCGGCTTCGTTTACTAATCTAATTGCTTCGGCTTCACCCTCGGCTTGTAAAATTTTTGCCTGGCGTATGCCTTCGGATTTTTTAATTGCGGCACGTTTTTCACCGTCGGCGGTAGTTTCAAGTGCAGTGGCGTAATCAACGGCGGCAATTTTTTCATTTTCTGCTTTTACAATTTTGTTCATAGTATCCTGAACATCTTTCGGCGGGTCGATTTGTTTTAATTCTGCGCGTACAATATCGATTCCCCACTTCGAAGTTTCCTTCATCAAAACCGTGTGCAAGTCCTCGTTGATTTTTCCTCGCTCACTGTTAGCCGATTTCAATGTTAATGTGCCGATAATGTTTCTTAATGTTGTGCGGGCAAGACTAACAATCTGGTAATTCACATCATAAACATTGTACTGTGAATTTTTTACGCTTTCTTCGTCATCCTTAACTCTAAAATAAATTTGAGCATCAACCATAGCATTTAAATTATCGTTTGTAATAATTTCCTGCGGTTCGGCATCCACCATTTGCTCTGTAATGTTTACGCGGTACATTTTATCAATAATTGGTACAATCCAATTGAAACCTGCATGAGCAAATCGATGGTATTTTCCAAGACGTTCAACTAATCCGCGGTGTGTGGGTCTTACAATTCTAATTCCTAAAAGAAATATAAAGAGTAGAATAAAACCTACTATTACTGATAAAGCTGAGGCAGCACCATTTTCCATGTTGGTATTCCTTTTATATGTTAAAGAAAAATTACTGTGCAAAGGAAGATTTATTAAATAGCATTAATTTCTTTTGGCACTGCAGATTCAATTTAATCTTGTGTTTTAATTTTATCAAGAAATATTTTCGTGATTAAAATTAAACAAGAACGGGGATTAAACACTACCGCAGAATATTTGTTCCGGCGTTTAAAAGTTCTTTTATTTCGTATAGTTTATGAATTGTCTTTGACTGTCCAAAGTTATGGATTGACTTTTCTTTTGATATGAGAATAGAAAACACTCCCGCTTCGTTTGCGGCTTCTATATCTTTCTTTTCGTTTCCGACCATTATTGTTTCATTTGTACTGCAGTTTAATTTACTTAACAATAGATGAACTCCTTCGGGTGACGGTTTTCTAAAACCAACTTCAGAAGAAGTTAAAACGAAATCAATTTTTATGGCAAGAGATTCCAAATCTTTCATAACTAAATATTTCGGCATTCCGTAAGGCACGTCGGTTAAAACTGCCGTGGATAGGTTTTTTATTTTTAGGAATGAAAGAAGTTCACAAGCCGTTTCTTCGGGTCTCGATTTTCTTTGAAAGTAATTGAAGAAGCTTTCTATAAAAGGAATGAGAAAATTCTTACTAATATTTATAGAACTGCAAATATCGTTAAATATTACTTCCGCGGGAATTTCATTTATCCGGGGATTTATTCTCGTATTGTATTTTAAAAGAATTTTTGACGCTTCGTATAGTTGAGAATTGCTTAATTGCAAAGAAGATTTATCGGCGGCAGTTTTAACAGCGTTTTCGTAGTGTGTGCTCCAATCTAAAGATAAATCTTTATAGAAGATTAATGTTTCACCAAGATCGAAAATAACAAGTTTTATCATTTGGCGATAAAGATAATAAAAAGCCGGAGCGATATCCGGCTGTATTTATGAAAGAATTTCTACAAGATCTATTTTAAAATTCAAATCTTTGCCGGCGAGCTCGTGGTTTGCATCAACAACAATAAAATCATTTTGAACATCGGCAATAGTTAAAACAAGCGGCTGCCCTTCTTTTGTCTGCATTTGTAGTTTCATACCAAGTTCAGGCGTAATTGTTGGCGGTAGTTTTGCTCTTTCAATATTAATTACAAGATCCTCGTTTCGTAAACCGTAACCTTCTGCAGCAGGAATTTTAATGTTTGCATCTTCGCCGGGCTCAAGACCAACTACAGCTTCTTCAAACATCGGAAGAAGCATTCCTTCACCTATTTTAAATTCGAGAGGTTCACCGCCAATTGATGAATCGAATTGTGTCCCGTTATCAAGAGTTCCAACATAATGTACTTTTACAGTATTACCGTTTTGTGCTTTAGCCATTATTTTTCTCCGTTGTAAATAATGCCGTTTTATAAAGAGAGAAATTTATCGACATCGATGATTTGTTCTATAAATTAAGAGTTGCAATTGTGATAAGCTTGAATTGAAAAGCAACTGTAGCAAAAATAATTAATAAAAATTAATTGGCAAAAAATCATCATGAGAAAGTGAGAGCGGTCAAGATTTTGGTAATCAAAAATACTATCTTAACTAAAAATCATTCGATAGATTTACTCATGCAAACACTGTTCGAATTGCCGATGTACTGCCCAAAATTATCAATTTGCTTATACCCGTTTTTAGTATAAAACCTTATTGCTTCCGGTTGTCCGATGCCGGTTTCAAGAATTGAATTTTTGTAGCCGAGTTCACTTCCCCATTTTTCAAGCGCGGATAAAATTTGATTTGCCAATCCGCTGCCCCTGTTTTCGGGTTTTACAAACATTCTTTTAATTTCGATTGTGCATTTGTCGTACTCTTTAATACTTCCGCATCCAACTAGTTCGGTATTATTAAACGCGATAATTACATTTTTTATGGAGTCGAGTGAATTATATTTAGCATATTCCTTTTGAAGAGTTCCATACCTTGTATTTAAATCGTCGTCAAGAAGATTGACTAATGCTTTAAAGTTATTATCGCTGCCATTAGTTCTTATCAATTTATACATTTTATTAAACCCCGAAAAAATAAAAGCAGAAATATTAGTCAATCATTCGAAAATAATAGTCTTTTTTCCGAATCTTAAAACGCGATTGTCGATATGAAGATCAATAGCACGCGCAAGAACAAGGCGTTCAAGATCGCGCCCTTTGCTAATTAAATCTTTGAGGGAATTTTTGTGGGTTATTCGGATTACATCCTGCGCAATTATTGGACCTTCGTCAAGATCTTCCGTAACATAATGGCTTGTTGCGCCGATGAGTTTTACGCCGCGTTCATATGCTTTTTTATATGGGTCGGCACCGATGAAAGCAGGCAAAAAAGAATGGTGAATATTTATAATGCTTTTGGTAAATGTTCTTAAAAAATCGGGTGAAAGTATTTGCATATATCTTGCAAGAATAACGGTATCTATATTTTGCTCGCTTAACAACAAAAGTTCTTTTTGCTCAACCTCCGATTTGTTTTCTTTTGAGATTGGAAAAAAGTAAAAAGGTATATTGTGCCTGTCTGCAAGATATTTGAGATTCTCGTGGTTGGAAACAATCATTATTATATCGGCATCGAGCTCGTTATAGCTGTTACGCCACAAAATTTCTTGGAGACAGTGATCGTATTTGGAAACAAAGATTGCAATTCTTGATTTATTGCGTTTGTATTTTACTTCCCAGGTTGCACCGAATTCGTCGCCGAGAAGTTTAAACTCATTTTCGAAAGATTTCTCAGATAAAGTGAACTCCTTTAAATCCCATTCAATGCGTATAAAAAACATTTGCTCTTCTTTGTCAACGTATTCGTCGAGATCGATGATGTCGCCGCCGCGTTGAAAAATAAATTGTGATATTCTTGCAACCAAACCTTTTTGGTTCGGGCACGAAAGAATAAGTGTTGCTATTGAGGATCCGTTTTTCATGTATAATTATGCAAAAGTGAATGTTCTGAAATAACGGATATAAATATATGATTAATTGAAATTAAATAATTAGTTGGGCGGCGATAAAAACTCTCGCGATTAATTCATATTTGAAAAAATATCGTCGATAAGTTTGTTGTCTTTTAGCATTTCCTCAAAAGAACAATTAAAAAAAGTAACATTTGAAGAAAGGGATTTATAATTAAGAGCCATTGATTCTTTTTTCTTCGGGTTAACGACAAATATTTCCATTTCCTTATGGATTGATTTTTTTAACAAAGCTTTAATGTGTATATCGGCATTCGAGAGAGAATAACCAATAAAAACGACCTTCTTTGCGGCACGAAGTTCACGCGAGGTTTCGCCCAATAGCTGGGTTATTATAGGATGGTGCAAAGTTTTGAGATAAGACGGCGGCATTATAAGTGTTTGAAATTCTGTTCCGTCAATTGGACAAAGAAATTCGTATTCCTGATTGTCGGGATAAGTATAACCTAAAAATTTTCCTCGTATAAGATCTATCTTTCTATCCCAAGGCGTTAGCAAAGTTTGATTGCAGCAATTACAATATTTCCAGTTTAAGCTGCCGTGAAGCTTTATTAACTTAATCGGTACGGGGTTTTCCGATTCTTCAACCATAACCGGCTCGCGGGGATTAATCCAGAAATTATATTGATCAAGTTCCGGAATCTTTTCATAGTTCATAAATGGAATGCAGTAATCAAGGTAGGCGTAGTTTTTAAAAAGAAATTCGAATGATTGCTCAAGAAGAGTATCGTAGTTTAAAGTTACTATTGAAGAGTTGGGCGAGTATTTTACAAGCGCGCTCCAAAATTGATTGTAATGGCGGCTTTCTTTATTTGTTTCGAGATTAACTATGTAGTGGATAAGTTTAATTAAATATTCTTTAATGCGGATAATTTTATCATGCGTGTATTTACTGTTTAAACTTTCGTTGTGTTGAATGAAGTAATCAATAAAACCAAACACGGCTTCAAGTTCGGGATAGATGTTGTTTTCTTCATCGAACTTAAAATTATCTTTTATAAAATCGATTACCGCCTTGCCGGTTTCCGATTCATTAATTTCAAAAATGTTTTTGGAAATGATATGCGGCAAAATATCACGCTGAAGCGGGACGCCATCGGGATGCGAAGCCCCTGCGCCAAGTACAAATACTATATCTCTTGTCGGCGGATATTTAAGATATTTTAATATTTTCAAAGTTGTATCAAAAATTTAACCTATGATAAAAATAGATAATTAGTTATCCAAAACATAAATTGAAAAATTGATTTTGTCTGAAGGAAATTATTATTGACGAAAAATTATTTTATTAATTCTATAAGAATTAGTTTCTTCCCTTTTTCATTGCGGGAATTGTTGGGTTTGTATGATAGCTCGAAGATAGTGGATTTTTTTATGTAAGATTTATATTTCAATTCGGCGGTTTTAAATTCATCCATCAAATCCCCGCCTTTTATTGCGGCGAGATATGCCTTCTCTTTTATAAGAGGTAATGAATACCTAAATAAAATAATTAATGGAACGGTGGCGCGGCTTACAACAAGATCGAAAGTGTTTGCATATTTATCTATGAACTCTTCACTTTCAACCCTGCAGTTTTCGGCAGTAACATTGTTGAGTTTTAATTTATCTATAAATTCTTGAACGGCTTCTATTTTTTTTGATGTTGAATCTACAAGAACGCCTTTAAGATTTTGCCGGGTGATTGCAAGTGGAATTCCCGGGAATCCGCCTCCAGTACCAATATCTAAAAACTTTGTTGTTTTTTGTGGTAGAAATTCTGAAATGAAAGAAGAAATAAAAATGTGGTTTTCAATAATCTTAGTTACATCTTTTCTTGAAACAAGATTAATTTTATCGTTTTTGTGAGCAACGAGAGATGCAAAATTTGCCAAACGTTCAAGTTGAAATTCATCGGGATTTATACTGTTTTCCCAAAACAGCATTTTTAACTCTCGAAGATACTGCTCTTGAATGTCCAATAAAAATCCTTGAAAATTAACTTTTCAAATATACTAATAATACGGAAATATCTGAAGGCGTTACTCCAGATATTCTCGAAGCTTGACCGATGGATCTTGGTTTTACCTTCTTGAGTTTTTCGCGTCCTTCGGCAGAAATAGACTTAATATTCATATAATTAAAATTTAATGGAATTAATACATCTTCTAATCTGCTCATTTTAAGAATTAATTCTTGTTGCCTTTGAATATATCCATCAAATTTTATTTCTATTTCAACCTGCTCTAAAGCAATATTATCCTGGAATAATTCATTAACCCCATCTAAATGTTGTGCGCTGTTTTTTAATAGCGGTAACAAACTAACTTCAGGGCGCTTAGTTAATTTATAGATTGTTTCGGAGTTATCAATTGTTGCAGAGTTAATTGATTCAAGATATGAATTTATATTTGCCGGTGTTACTTTTATTTGGTTTAATATTTCTTTCGATTTTGTGATTAAAATTTCACGCTTGTTCAGTTCATTAAACATTTCTTTACTAATCAATCCGAATTCATATCCATATTTCATCAATCTTCTATCGGCATTATCTTGGCGAAGAACTAATCTATGTTCTGCTCTGGAAGTAAACATTCTATAAGGTTCATTTGTGGATTTTCCAACCAGATCATCAACTAAAACACCAATATATGCCTCACTTCTTTTTAGAACAAACTCTGGTCTATTTTGAATTTTCAAAGCCGCATTAATTCCTGCAACAAGACCTTGTCCCCCGGCTTCTTCATATCCCGATGTTCCGTTAATTTGTCCTGCAAAATAAAGACCCTCTATTAATTTTGTTTCCAAAGTTAAATCAACTTGATGCGGGGGAAAGTAATCATATTCAACGGCATAGCCTGGGCGCACCATTTCAACATCCTCTAAACCTTTCAAGTTGTGAAGCGCTTCAAGCTGAATTTCTACAGGTAATGAAGTAGCAAACCCGTTAAGATAAATTAAATCCGACTCCAATCCTTCTGGCTCTAAAAATAATTGATGACGCTCTTTATCTGAAAATCTTTTTACTTTATCTTCGATTGAAGGACAATATCTTGGGCCAACGCCTGTTATTAATCCGGTGTACATTGGCGATCGGTCAAAACCTTTCTCTAAAATTTTATGAACAACTTTATCGGTATAAGTTATATAACAACTTAATTGTTGCAGATAGGGAAAATCATTTATGGGAGTTCGAAGTGAGAATGGTTGAGGCGGAATATCACCCGGCTGTTCATCCAAAACTTTCCAGTTAATTGTATTTTTATCAAGTCTGGGGGGAGTTCCCGTTTTTAATCTACCGTATTCAAAACCCATATTTGCAATAGATTCGGTTAGCCCTTCTGCCGGTTGTTCGCCAAATCTGCCGCCTTCGGTGGCATTTAATCCTGTATGCATTATTCCATTTAGAAATGTCCCGGAACAAACAATCAGTGCTTTGCATTTTATTTCCTGTCCCGTTTTTGTTTTAATACCTACAATTTTTTTGTTTTCTTCGAATGCTTCAATTATTATGTCTTCTATGATTTCAACATTTGCAGTTTGCTGAACATATTTTGAAGCGATTTCAGAATAAATTTTTCTATCATTCTGACTTCTTCCGGCCCACACAGCAGGACCTTTAGATTTATTTAATGTTCGAAATTGGATACCGGATTGATCGGCAATTAGCCCCATTGCCCCGCCCAAAACATCAATTTCGTGAACAAGATGACCTTTCGCACTTCCCCCGATTGCCGGATTACATGACATCCTACCAAATGCGTTTTTATCCATTGTTACCACAGCAACAGAACATCCCATGTTTGCAGAGACGACAGCAGCTTCTATTCCTGCATGACCACCACCAACAACAATAACATCATAAGATTTCATTAAAATAACCCTTTCAGTTCCACGTGAAACTGGATACATTTTTGAACAACTTGAATTTTATAATATAGTTTTTGTTTCACGTGAAATTTATTTTCCAATACAAAATTTCGTAAAAATATTATTGAGAATATCCTCGGACGTAACTTTTCCAATAATTTCCCCTAATGAATTTTCGGCGTTTCTTAAATCCAACGCAATGAACTCACCGCTAAGTTTTTGAGAAATCGAATTATTCGCAGAATCTAAAAACTCTTTTGCTTTTTGAAGTGCCGAATAGTGTCGAATATTTGAAACTACAGCCGTCTTTTCTGTATAGTTTTGAATTCCGATAGCTTTTAACTTTAACGCTGAAAAAAGTGAATCAATCCCCTCTCCCGTTTTTGCAGAGATTCCAACATCGAAGCGTGAGTCGTTGATTTTGCCCAAATCAATTTTGTTGATGACCTTTAATATTTTTTCTTCGAGTCCTAAGGTTAAAAGCTCACCGTACAAATCTTCACTAAAGCCTTGCCTGTAATCGTCCAAAAGCAAAATTATATCTGCGTTTTTAATTGCTTCGCGACTTCTCAATACTCCTTCTTTTTCGATCGAATCTTCCGTACTCCTTATTCCAGCCGTGTCAAAAAGTCTAAACAAAATTCCATCAATAGAAAGTTCTTCGCGAATTACATCACGCGTTGTACCCGGGATTTCACTAACAATTGCTCGCGCCTCTTTCAATAAATAATTCAGCAGAGAAGATTTTCCAACATTTGGTTTTCCAACAAGAGCTACATTTACACCATCGCGAATAATTCTTCCGAATGAAAATGTCTTTAGTAGATTTTCTATTTCATTTTTGATTTTTTCTATATTAGCTAAAATTTCCTTAATAGACATGAATTCAATATCCTCTTCTGCAAAATCTAATTCGAGCTCAATCAACGAAGAAGTATGAATTAATTTTTCGCGGAGAGAATCCACTTTTTGTGATAAAATTCCATCTAGCTGATTTCGTGCGCCGCGCAATGAAGCATCGGTTCTGGAATTTATAATATCCGCAACTGCTTCTGCTTGAGTAAGATCCATTCTTCCATTTAGAAAAGCGCGCTTTGTAAATTCTCCCGGCTCTGCTAATCGTAAATTATAATTAAGTAGAAGTGCAATTATCTTTTCAGAAATAATGGAGCTTCCATGAGTGCTTATTTCAATTGAATCTTCGCCGGTATATGAGTTTGGAGATTTGAAAATGGAAACGAGAACATCGTCAACTACTTCCCCGCCCTCATCAAGTATTTTGCCGTAATGAATTGTATGAGTTGCTGCTTCCGAAATTTTTGATTTGCCTTTGAAAATATTATCGATGGTTGAAAAACTTAACGGACCACTTACACGAATAACCGAAATCGCACCAACCCCGGCGGGAGTTGCAAGTGCAATTATTGTATCTTCATTTTGTGATAATAACATATTTGATTCCTTTGCGAATGCAAAATTAATCTAATTGAAAAGCAGTAACAAGAAAACAAAATTAATTAAAGCAATTTTACTAATTATGATATCACGAACTCGTAATAACATATATCGTGTTTTATTATATAGAATGAAACTTTTGCTGAATATTTTTTGTATGAAATGTAAATTAATATTCGAGATTTAGAGGTTAATACTATGCAATTCAATTTTAACAAGTTTACAGTCAAAGCGCAGGAAACGGTTCAAAGCGCAGTGGAGATAGCGCAGAATTACAACAACCAGATTGTTGAACCTGAACATATTCTTGCTTCTTTGCTTCAAGATCAACATGGAGTTGCGGTTTCGATAATTCAAAAAGCAGGCGGCAATTTAAATCTTATGAAAATTAAAATCGGCGAGCTTTTAGAAAAACTTCCTAAAGTAACCGGTACAGGAATTGGCAGTCAGCAGTTATCGATGAATACCGCTAAACTTTTTGATCAATCTTCCGACGAAGCGAAAGCATTAAAAGATGAATATGTTTCCAATGAACATATTCTATTAGCATTGAGTGAGGAAAAGGGAAATGTCGGAAAACTTTTAAATGAAGACGGGCTAAATAAAAATTTAATTTTATCTGCGTTGAAAGATATTCGAGGAACTCAAAGAGTAACATCTCAAAATCCTGAAGACACATACCAAGCATTACAGAAATACGGACGCGATTTAAATGAACTTGCACGTTCAAATAAATTGGATCCTGTGATTGGACGCGATGAGGAAATTAGAAGAGTGCTTCAAGTACTTTCACGCCGTACAAAAAACAATCCCGTTTTAATAGGTGAGCCGGGCGTAGGAAAAACTGCAATTGCCGAAGGAATTGCCCATAGGATAATCTCCGGCGATGCGCCTGAAACCTTAAAGACCAAAAGAATTGTTGTTCTCGATATGGGTGCGCTCGTTGCAGGAGCACAATTCCGAGGACAGTTTGAAGAAAGATTGAAAGCAGTTGTAAAAGAAGTCCAGGAATCTGAAGGCGAAATAATTTTATTTATCGATGAACTTCATTTGCTTGTCGGTGCAGGAAGAACAGACGGCTCGATGGATGCAGCGAACATTTTAAAACCGGCTTTGGCGCGTGGAGAGCTTCATGCAATAGGTGCTACAACTCTCGATGAATTTAGAAAGTACATCGAAAAAGACGCAGCGCTGGAAAGAAGATTTCAACCCGTTTTGGTTTCGGAGCCGGATGAAGAAGATGCTATTTCAATCCTACGCGGACTTAAAGAGAGATACGAAGTTCATCACGGTGTTCGAATCACCGATGGTGCAATTGTTGCCGCCGTGCAATTATCGAACAGATATATATCGGATAGATTTCTTCCGGATAAAGCTATAGACCTAATTGACGAGGCGGCATCTAAACTACGAATAGAAATTGACTCAATGCCGGAGGAATTGGATTCGGTAGAAAGAAAAATTAAACAATTAGAGATAGAGCGAGAAGCGTTAAAGCGGGAAAAAGATTCCGACTCGGCAAACCGGCTTATTGAGCTGCAAAAAGAATTAAGTGAGCTTATAGAAGAAAAGAGCGGATTGAAAAGTCACTGGCAGCTTGAGAAGGAAAAGATCCACAAAATACGCTCAATGAAAAGTGAAATTGAAAAATCAAAAGCTGATGCCGATAAATTCGAACGTGAAGGTAATTTGGGAAAGGTTGCCGAGCTTCGTTATGGTGTAATAAACGAACTCGAACGAAAAATAAAATCTGAGTCGGAAAATCTTGCAACAATTCAACAAAGCAGCAAAATGTTGAAAGAAGAAGTTGACGCCGAAGATATTGCCGAAGTGGTAGCCAAGTGGACGGGTATTCCCGTAAGCCGGATGCTTGAAAGTGAACGTTCTAAATTACTGCGTCTTGAAGAAGAACTTCATAAAAGAGTGGTTGGGCAAAACGATGCGGTCTCAGCAGTATCAAACGCGATTAGAAGATCACGTGCCGGACTGCAGGATTCAAACCGCCCGATCGGCTCTTTTATTTTTATTGGAACAACCGGTGT
>CAZRMG010000051.1:0-11409 GCA_964601095.1 uncultured Melioribacteraceae bacterium
GTTGGTTGATATCTACGAAACCAAGGATGATTATTTCCTTACTGCCGTTATGCCTGGCGTTAAAAAGGAAGATATAAAAATCAAGCTTGAAGAAGGACATCTCATTTTAATGGGAAGAATTAATTATGATGAATTGTTAAACCGTAAATATGTTTTGCACGAAACTGAAATCGGCAATTATTATAGAAGATTCAAAATATCGGATAGTGTTGAAGAATCCAAAATAGATGCAAAGCTTGAAAACGGAATACTCAACGTAAAACTTCCCAAACACGAAAGAGTAAAACCAAAAACCATCGAGATAAAATAATCTCTTCTAATTATATGTTAAGTAAAGAGGCGGGCATCAACCCGCCTTTTTTATGAATAAAAAACTTTTATATAAAATTGAATTAATACAGCGTTGTTCTTAAGTTTCACCACCATGAAACGACTTTCTCTATTAATCTTATTCATTGCTTTTGCCGGAATATTGTACATATCCGAAAACGATGCAATCCCTTCACTAAAAAATCCAGCACAAAATTTTTCTAAATATGAAAATGGTGTTCTAAAAAGTGAAACTCTGAAATACAAAGACGTCGCTAATTATGATTTTGAAATTGATTTTAATGCCGACTCAAAAACTATTTATGTTAAGGAAAATATTACATGGATTAATAGAACAGAATATTCAACAAAAGAAATTCAGTTCCATTTGTATCCAAATGCTTATAAAAACACAAAAACGGAATTTGCTAAAGCTTACAATTTATCCGACCCCGAAACGCGGACATTTGTTGATATCAAGAAATTTTTTATTGATCAAGAAAAATCAACACTTGAATACATTCAGCCGGATGTTGAAAATCCTTTTGACAGCACTGTTGCAAGAGTAAATTTTGGTAAGACTATTCAACCGGGCGATTCGGTAAAAATATACTTTGAATATTACTTAAAAATTCCACGTTCGATAAAAAGAATGGGGCATGCCGCCGGAAGGAATTTCTTTTTTGTATCTCAATGGTTTCCTAAAGTCGGTGTTTTTGAAAACGGCAAATGGGTTTGTAATCAGTATCATGCGTATCTGAACTTTTATTCCGATTTTGGTAAATACTCTGCTACAATTAAAATACCCGAAAATTATGTTTTGGCTTCTACGGGAGTTGTTAAAAACAAAAGCGATAATAACGGAATAAATACCTACGAAGTAGTTCAAAACGGGGTTCACGATTTTGTATGGCTTGCAACTGACGAAATATTACACCGCGAAGAAATATATGAACGAAAAGACGGTTCGCAAATTCTTATAAATGCATATGTCCAACCCGAAAGAGAAAAGTATTTCAATAGATATTTCACAGCTGTAAAAAACTGTTTGGAATTTTTTGAAAATAATATTGGTATTTATCCGTATCAGAATATATCTATTGTTGACGTACCGCGTACCAGCGCTTCGGGCGGAATGGAATACCCGACATTGTTTACAGTGAGTGCTGAATTGTTTTCACCTCAGAAAACCGGTCAGCCGGAGTATTTAATAACACACGAATTCTCTCATCAATATTTTCATGGTTTAATTGCAAGTAACGAAGTATCAGAAGCTTGGCTCGATGAAGGTTTTGCTTCCTATATTTCAACCAAGATTATGTATGAATATTATCCGGGTATTGTAGAGCATTTCAAGTTCGTTACATATATTCCAATCTACGGACTGAATTTTCTTTCGTACAACGAAATCCCGATAATTTATACAATGACAAATATTAAGCTGCCGCAGGGCGCGCGTAGTATTAGAAACTATTACCGTAGTATGACTGTCGGTACTATCGCAGATACTTCTTACAAACTGCCTACACGATTATCGTATGTTGTTAATGCATATAATAAACCTGAATTGATGCTTCATAGTTTGGAAAGGTATATTGGTTATGAAAAGATGATGATGATTTTAAATGAATATTATGATTCCTTTAAATACAAACATCCGAAAGGGGATGATTTTATTGAAATTGTTCAAAAGAACTGCAGCGAAAATATGGCGTGGTTTTTTAACGAGTTTTACCATTCCGCCAAGATTTTTGATTATGCTATAACATCATTAAATAAAATATCCCAAAATGAATATGAAGTAATTGCAGAGCGGCTCGGCGACGGATTTTTTAAAAATGAAATTTTTCTTTACACAGATAAAGATACGATTAAACAAAAATGGAATTCCAACGAACGCTGGAAAGTTTTTAAATTCAAAACGGATAATGAAGTAATAGCCGCAGAAATTGATCCCCAAAGAAAAAATTTACTCGACATAAATATTGCCAACAATTCTTATACAAATACAATTAGAGTGTGGGCATCTCTCTCACTTTCGATGCGTTGGTTCTTTTGGGTTCAAAATGCGTTAATGGTTTTAGGAAGTATCGGATGATTAATGATATAAAAAGAATTTTAATACTCGGTGTTAGGGCAGTATATCATAACATCAAATTTTTAACATTGTTCTGGGTTTTTAACGCCGCTTCAGCCGTAGTTTTATCAGTTGTAATTTATAGTGTGCTGGCGGATAGTATAAGCAGGTCGATAATTAGCGATAAACTTACCGAGTCATTCGATTATTTCTGGTTCCTTCAATTCCGTCACATTTACGAAATGCAGCTTGAACAGATGCCTCTGGTAATTATTGCAGTAGTGGTGATTTACACCGTAATTCAAACTTTTTTCCTCGGCGGAATGGTCGCGGTTTTTCATCAACCTAAAAAAAATCACACAGTAGATTTTTTCTACGGTGGGGTTAAGTATTTTATTAGATTTATGAAGGTTACTCTTATCTCGGTATTATTATACGCTTTAGCATTTATGATTAACGATTATCTCGGTGATTTTATTTCGTGGCTTTTCAAAAATACCGAAAGTGTTTGGTGGGAATTTACCGCACGATCTTTAAGATATCTTTTGTTGATATTTTTAATTGGCGTTACATCACTTTTTTCGGATTATTCAAAAATATCTCTTGCCGTTAAAGACACAACTGAAGTAGCCAGAGGTGTTTATTATGCCGCTGTATTCGTTAAGAAAAACTTTTATATAGTTTTCCTAACTTTTCTTATGGTATCGGTACTTGGCGCGCTTGGAGTTCTGGTTTATAATTTGATTGAACTTAGTATTCCCAGAACACCATTCTACCTTTTAATCATAACCTTTATTCTTCAACAAATGTTAATTATCTTTCGGTTGTTTATTAGAATGTTTTTCTGCGCAACTGAAGTTTCACTTTACAAAGATTTAAGCGCCGATACTATTACTGCCGAGGCGCATTAAAGGACTATTATGGCTATCGTTCCAATTACTATTTACGGGGATAAAATATTAAGACAAAAAGCTCAACAGGTAAATGCCGTATCCGATGAATTGATTGAAAAGATTACTAATATGTTTGATACAATGCGTAACGCGCATGGAATCGGATTAGCTGCAAACCAAGCCGGTTTTCGAGATTCGATGTTTATTGTTGATCTTCAGAACGTTGAGGGTTACGAAAAAACTAAACCTATGGCTTTTATTAATCCCCAAATCCTAATCCATTCCGATGAAAAGGAAATTATGGAAGAAGGTTGTTTAAGTCTGCCCGGCTTAAGCGCGGATGTTGAAAGATCAAAAATCATTAAAATTAGGTATCTCGATACCGACGAAAAAGAACAAGAAATTGAAGCCGATGATTTGTTCGCCCGGGTAATTTTGCATGAATATGATCATCTTATCGGTAAAATGATTCCGGATCGAGTAGCCGAAGAAATAAAAATCAAATTAGCAGATGAGCTTGAGTTAATTAAAAACCGCGAAGTTGAAACAGAATATCCAATTTCTAAAGGGTAGTTTTTAATGATATATAATTTTGCTGCGGAGTGAATTTTGAAAATCGTTTTTATGGGCACCCCGGAATTTGCAATCCCATCTTTAGAAAAATTATTACATAGTAATCATAAAGTCGTTTTAGTTGTTTCCGCGCCGGATAAAGAAAGAGGACGAGGAAAAAAAGTTAGTCCCACACCTGTAAAAGAATTCGCGCTAAAAAATAATTTAGAAGTTTTAACACCTGATTCATTAAAAGACACAGTTTTTATCGATCGATTGAAGGAAGTTGAAGCCGACCTGTTTGTGATTGTTGCGTTTAGAATTTTACCGAAGGAAGTTTATACTATTCCTAAAATAGGTTCGTTTAATTTGCATGGTTCATTGCTTCCAAAATATAGGGGAGCGGCTCCTATGCAATGGGCAATAATAAACGGAGATACAGAAACCGGCGTTACAACATTCTTCCTTGAAGATAAAGTCGATACGGGAAATATAATATTAAGTGAAAAAGTAATTATTGATTACGAAGATAACCTCGGTACACTTCACGATAAAATGATGACGGTTGGCGCCGAAGTTGTATTAAAAACCGTTGAACTGATTGACAAAGGAGAATATCGTTTAACAAAGCAGGATGATTCGATAGCATCACCCGCGCCTAAAATTACTAAAGATGTATGCAGGATAAAATGGAATAAAAACGCGGAAGAAATTCATAACTTGGTTAGAGGATTATCACCGCACCCTGCTGCTTTTTTTGAGTTAAATGGAAAACACTTCAAAGTATATAAAACAAGGATTCTCGCCAAGGAATTTTTAAATAGTTTAAAATTAGATAATGTTGATGAACAATTGTCTATTGATAGAATACGACAATCCAAAAATGAAATATATGTTCAAACCAGGAACGGACTTTTGCAAATATTGGAACTTCAACCCGAAGGCAGAAAGCGTATGACTGCCGAAGAATTTTTAAGAGGGTATTCGCTAATAAATTAAACCAGAGAAATTTAATGAGAAATTTTTGTTACGACAGTATTCTTGATTCTATCGGAAGAACACCGATTGTTAAACTTGGAAATATTTCCAAAGGATTGAAAGCCAATATTTATGCTAAACTTGAATTCATGAATCCGGGCGGAAGTATAAAAGACCGGATTGCAAAATACATGATTGAGAAAGCCGAGCGCGAAGGAAAAATTAAACCCGGCGATACAATTATTGAAAACTCATCCGGCAATACTGCAATGGGTTTGGCTATTGTTTGCAGGCATAAAGGATACAATTTAAAGGTTGTGGTTCGCGATACTTTGAGCAAGGAAAAATTAAAAATGCTGGAAGTTCTTGGTGTCGATATTGTAATTGTTGATGCATCTTTACCGCCGGAACATCCTGATTCATATAATAATTGTGCGGTTAACATGTGTAAAAAAGATCCAACACTTTTTTATATAGATCAACACAATAATTTAGATAACAACGAATCACATTATATGACAACCGGCCCGGAAATTTGGGAACAAATGAACGGCAAAATCGATTATTTAATAGGTGCTGTCGGAACAGGGGGAACAATTACTGGAACCGGAAAATATTTGAAAGAAAAAAATCCTAACATTAAAGTTATTGGTTTAGATCCTATTGGATCGGTGTTTTACAATTATTTTAAAAATAAGGAAATGATTACTCCGTCGAAATACTTAATTGAAGGAATGGGCGATGAGTTTTTAATAAAAACAGCCCAACTCGAATTACTAGACGATATGTTTCAAGTAGATGATAAAAAAGCATTTGGATGGAGTAAAAAACTTGCATTCGAAGAGGGAATACTTTCAGGCGGATCGAGCGGTGCAAATATTTGGGGTGCAGTAAAACTTGCAAGAGAAATTGATAGAGAAGCTAATATAGTAACTATAATTTGCGACAGCGGTTATAAATATTTCTCTACAATTTATAACGACGAGTGGCTCACGAAAAATAATTTATTATAGTTTGCAACAAGAGTGATTTATATTACTTGAGGTTATAGAAATATTATTCAAATTGCATGGTGAATTGTTAAACACGAATTATTAAAGGGAACATGAACAAATTACAATGAAAAAAAATCACTTTTCTTCGATATTTCTGACAAATAAAGTTCATGATTTTTTCATCATGTACATGATTTTGGTTTTACAGTTATTTGTTTTGTCGCAATTATCGATCAATGCTCAACCTCAAAATGCAAGATTTGAAAAGATCACAATTAACGACGGATTATCCCAAGGATCGATAAGAAGTATTCATCAAGATAGCAAAGGATTTCTGTGGTTTGGAACTCAAGATGGGTTAAACAGATACGACGGATTTTCATTTAAAATATTTAGAAAGGAAATTAATAACGCAAATTCGTTAGTGAGTAATAATATTACATGCATCGATGAAGATAAGGATGGAAATCTTTGGATTGGAACAGCCGATGGGTTAAGTAAACTATGCACAAATAGTTATAATTTTCAAACCTATAAACTGCCTGCGGTTTCACAATACGAAAAATATTCAAATGTTGTTCACAGCGTTTATGCATCGCATAAAAGCAATATTGTCTGGTTTTGCGGAAGACAAGGACTTTTTGAGTTAAATCCAAAAACCGGCGCCATTAATCTTTACCAGAATAATGATTGGGATCTGATTGACGGCAATTTATATCGCATGATGAGTTATGACGATAACACTTTGTACCTTGGCAACTCAAGAGGTATGTTATATAAGTTCGATATAAAAACAAAAAAATTCCAAGAAGTGGTATATAGACCAATAAACAAACTTGCCGCTCATAAAGGTATTACATCTATTCTGAAAGATTTTAACAATAATCTTTGGATTGGTACTTATGACGGACTTTTCAAATATAATCCTACTCAAAATAAATACTTGGAATTTAGGCCAGAGTCAGGAAGTCAAAGTTCTTTGCCGGGGAATTCGATATTGGATTTAGAACTTGATAGCAAAAATAATTTATGGATTTCTGTACTTAATAATGGAATCTCAAAATACAATATCAGTTCAAACACATTTACAAATTACAATAAAGAAACAGACGAGTTCAAATCTAATAGTATTTTAAGCAAATTGTTTGTTGATAAAAGCGGAATCTTATGGATTGGAACAAATGGTTATGGAATTCTAAAACTAAATCCGTTTCTAAATAATTTTGTGCATTTTCATAAAAACAAAAACAATACTTCACTCCAAAGCATAAGAACTTTTTATCAAGATGATTCGGGCTACTTGTGGGTCGGGGGTTACGGCGGATTAAACAAGATCAATTTATTAACAGGCGAATACAAGTTATGGGGAGAAGTTAATGAAACTAAAAATGGATTTATAAACTCATCTATATATGTAGTTGCAGAGGATAAGAATTTTCCAAACAAGATTTTATGGGTTGGTACCGAGGGTGGTGATTTAAACAAATTAGATATTGAAACCGGAGAAATTGAAAAGGCACCTTTTAATAATCTATGGCGAAAAGAAAACTTCGGGAGAGGAGTCTATTCAATTCTTGATGATGGCGAAGGTAACTTATTGGTTGGAACATATTTGGAACTTATTATCATCAATAAAAAAGATTTTTCCTTCAAAAGATTTCGCAATATACACGGCGATTCAACCAGCATCAGTCCACAAAGTGTAACGCAAATTTATAAAGATAGCGGCGGAAATATTTGGGTTGGTACCGATCTTGGAGGGTTGTGTTTATTTAATGAAAGTGAAAATAATTTCAGGCGTTTTAGTTCCGACCCAGGTAATAAAAGCACTTTGAGCAATAATTTTATCAAATGTATTTATGAGGATAGTAAAAAGCGTTTATGGATTGGTACAAACGGCGGTGGTTTAAATTTAATGACCGACCGTAAAAAAGGAATTTTCAAAAGAATTACAAGTGAAGACGGATTGCCGAATGATGTTGTTTATGGGATACTTGAAGATAATAACGGCAATCTTTGGCTTAGTACAAATAAAGGTTTATGTAAATACAATCCGGATAATAAAACATTCGTCTACTTTGATGCGCGAGACGGTTTACAATCCAACGAATTTAATACTAATGCCTTCTATAAGAATAAAGAAGGAATAATGTTTTTCGGGGGAATTAACGGTTTTAATTCTTTCGATCCGAATAACTTCATTTCCAACAACAACAAACCGAATATTGTTTTTACTAAACTTGAGTTGTTCAATAAACTTGTAAAAAACGGGGATATAATAAATAATAGAGTTTTGCTCGATAAATCTATTGAGTTCGCCAAACAAGTTGAATTTAATTATAACGAAAATGTTTTTTCACTTGAGTTTGCCGCGCTCGATTTCGCCGCGCCGTTAAAAAATAAATACAGTTACAAACTGGAAGGTTTCGATAGTGAATGGTCGCCGCCCAGCGAAAATAGGAAAGTAACATATACAAATCTTAATCAAGGCAAATATGTTTTTAAAGTTAGAGGGACTAATAAAGACGGGCTGTGGAGCGATAAAGTTGCCGAACTTACGATTATTATTATTCCTCCTTTTTGGGAAACTTGGTGGTTTGTTACTTTTTCCATTTTCGCGGTTATTTTTGCTTTCGGTTTTGTTTACTATAAAAAAATAAGCGGTATTCAAGAACAGAAAAAAATATTGGAAAAAGAAGTTATGGCAAGAACATCCGATCTTGCTTCGTTAAACGATGAGTTGAAAAAATCCGAAATTGAATTGAAGGAATTAAATTTAAGTAAGGATAAATTCTTTTCGATACTTGCACATGATATGCGCGGACCTTTCGGCGCGGTAATTGGTTTATCGGAAATTTTAGTCGAAGATATCGACGAGATGGATAAAAAAGCCATCAAGGATTTAGGTAATGACATAAACCAACTTTTGCACGAGCAATATATACTCCTCGAAAATTTATTGGATTGGTCGCGTCTTCAATTGAATAAATACCAGTTTGATCCCGAAAGTATTAACATAAGTGAAATTGTTAATAGAATGTATAGGTTTTTGTACAACAATGCTAAAGCTAAAAATGTTGGAATGACTTGCAACGTGCCGGATGGTATATATGTCGTAGGAAACTCTACGATGCTGCTTTCGGTAATCCAAAATCTTACCTCAAATGCAATTAAGTTTACTAAAGAAGGCGGCGAGATTAAAATTTCTTTATCAACAAAAGGTAAGAATGCTGTAGTTGTTGTTGAAGATAACGGCGTTGGAATGGATAAAGAGACTGTTGAAAAATTATTTAAAAGCGATGTACTTAAATCTACCGAGGGTACTGCAAAGGAACGCGGAAGCGGTATTGGTTTAATGCTGGTTAATGAATTTGTCAACATGTTAAACGGAACTATAAAAGTCGAAAGTCATTTAAATGAGGGAACAAAGTTTATTGTCTCTTTTATTTTAAGCGATGAAACTAACATTAGTTAAACCAATAAAAGTACGACGTGGCTGAAAAAATTATTAAGTATTTTCCTATCTGGGCAATATTGTTTGCTGCAATTGCTTTTTTCTGCGATTCGTATTTTGCCTCTCTCAAATCCGCAATTATCCCGCTTCTTGCTATAGTGATGTTTGGAATGGGTATGACATTAACATGGGATAATTTCAGAGAAGTTATAAAAACTCCAAAATCCATTTTAGTGGGATTTTCACTACAATATTTGGTTATGCCGTTTGCAGCTTATTTCATTTCAGCAATCCTAGATTTATCACCAATGTTAATGGCGGGACTTGTATTAGTCGGTTGCAGTCCGGGCGGTACTGCATCTAATGTCATCACTTTTTTAGCGGGTGGAAATGTAGCTCTTTCAATAACTTTAACATTAGTTTCAACAATTGCCGCAGTATTATTTACACCGTTTCTCACCATGGTTTTATTGAATCATGTTGTGCCTGTGCCGGCACTTGAAATGTTTTTGGATATACTTCAAATAGTTCTTGTACCTGTAATTATTGGAACAGCAATAAATTCCTTCATGAATAATAAAATCAAAAGTATATCAAATATATTTCCCTTGATTTCTGCATTAGCGATCATTTTAATAATTGCTATAATTGTAGCGCTGAATAAAACAAAAATTAGTGAAGTTAGTTTGTTACTGGTGTTTGCAGTAATTCTTCATAATTCAACAGGGATTATTCTCGGCTATTATGTAACAAAGCTTTTAAGATTTGATAACAAAACGTGTAGAACAATAGCTATTGAAGTTGGTATGCAAAATTCAGGACTTGGTGTTGCCTTAGCAATCAAATATTTTTCCGCCACCGCGGCTTTACCCGGGGCAATTTTTAGCATTTGGCATAATTTATCCGGATCAATTTATGCCGGTTTATTGAGAATGTGGGATACGAAAAACGAATTTCAAAACAAAAAAATATAGCACAATGAAAAAAATACTATTATTTGCAGCGTTAATTCTATTTTCAATTAGTTGTTATGGAGATATCACATTGAGCAACATTAACTGCCGGAACGGCATTTGTTCAATAAAAAAGAATTTATTGGAACTGAAAATTGATTCAAATGAAGGCGGAAGAATTACGTCTTTTAATTTGAACGGTTATGAATTTATTGTACAGAAAGAAGAAAAGTTGGAAGCATTTGGCTCAACAATTTGGCCTAGCCCGCAATCTTTATGGAACTGGCCGCCAATAAAAATTATTGACGAAGAGAAATATGAATTGATTCAAAGTGATTCAAAAATTGAAATGAGAAGTAAAACTGATGAATTAACCGGATGTTCCTTTACAAAAATTATTCGAGATTCAGAGAATGATAATTCTGTAAATATTGAATTCGTAATTACGAACGAATCCGAAAAAGAAATTTCTCTATCGCCTTGGCAAATAACGCGCGCTAAAAAGGGTGGACTTCTTTTTTTCCCGAAAGGCGAGGGAGAACAAAGGAAAAAATATTTCCCGCTTGCTGAAACTGAAAATGTTGACAATATAATTTGGTACAAAACCAATTTAGGAGAATCGCTCGATAATCATCGTTTAAATATCAACGACGGTGCAGAAGGATGGGTTGCCTACGCAATCGATCAAAAAGTTTTTATAAAGAAATACGACGATAATAAACCTGATAAATTTGCTGTTGGCGAAGGTGAAGTAATATTCTATACAAGCAGAAATCAAGATTATATTGAGATAGAAATACAAGGTAAGTACGAAAAATTAGCGCTCGGCAATTCAATTGTATGGGATGTAGAATGGTTTGCATTTGAAATTCCCGATCATATCACAATTGAAGCGGGAAATAAAGACCTTGTTGATTTTGTTCGTAATAAAATTTCGAATAAATAATTTTATTTAAATCGCTTGAACAAATAAATTTTCTTTGCAAACATGTTTGCCTCAAATAGATAAATTTTGCCTAATTTTAGGCATTAAAAAAGAGGCGAACATGGATAACTCAAAAAAAAATAATAGCAAAGAAAACAATACGGAAAAAACTCCGTATTCAATGAATACCCATCTTATTTACGGTAAAAATGTAAGCGATAAATGGGATTATTCACATCACGTAACCGCACCGATTTCATCTTCCACAACATT
>CAZRMG010000052.1:0-2268 GCA_964601095.1 uncultured Melioribacteraceae bacterium
TCCACGCAGCAAAAAATCTTGGCGCCTTCGGATTCACCGGTTGGTATTGCAAAGCTATTATCGATAAATAAAAAAGTTGCCGATGCCGATACTTTTATTTCAAACGTACAGGAATCTAAAACATTTGTGCAGGAATCAATAAACGCGATGGAATCAATTCAAGGCCAAATTTCAGAAGCTCTTGTTATGCTTACTGAAATTAGCGATGAATCGAAAAATGAAGCTATGTCGGCTTATGCCGATAAAATAGATTCCATCTTAAATTCAATTTTGTCAAATGCCAACAACGAGTTCGGCGGTAAATTTGTTTTTGGAGGAACAGATTATTCAAGTAATCCTTACGGTATAAGCAGCGATGGCAATTCGGTTTCACTTTTAGTTGCAGACAATTCCGGCAAACAAAAAGTCAAAATAAATTCAACAACCACACAAACACTAAACATTACAGGCACCGAACTATTTGGAACTATTATTAAGCAAAACGGAACTATTGATTCGGCAACTGCGGTCGGCGGAACTGCGAACGCAACTACAAAAGTTTACGATTCCCAAGGCAATGAATTCGATTTGAATTTAACTTACACAAAAACCGCGGCTAATACTTACGATTTAACTTACAATATTATGGATGGCGCAACTACTGTTTATACTTCACCTTCGGCATCGGAAGTTGTTTTTAACGCAACTACCGGAAAGATAGCAACTATAAACGGTTCGGAAAATAAAACGCTGCGTGTTGTTTCAACTTCGGATAACATTGATTTTACAATTGATTTCCTTGGTACAAAAGAAGGTGCGACAGCAGAAGCATTTACATTCGAAGCAAATCAAAAGCGCGACATATTTAACTTTTTGATAACACTTCGCAACAATTTGCAAAGCGGCATTAAACCAACAGAAGAAGATAAAAAAGTAATTAACGATTTTAATCTTCATATACTTGATAAGCTTGCCAGCGCAGGCAACACTTTGAACCAATTAAGCAATACTGAAGAATTACTAAACAACCAAAAAGAATTATTAATTAATCTTGCGGCGAAAGAAAACGAAGTTGATGTTGCAGAAGCAATTATTGATTTACAAAATCAAGACTATATGCTTCAGCTTTCTTACAAAATGTCCGCTATGATTTTACCGAAATCTCTTGTTGATTATATATGATGAAAAAGATTGGAAGTGTAAACGGATTTATACTTGGAATGCTGTCCATATTCGGGGCATTTTTAATTGAAGGCGGCTCATTACGCAGCTTGTTTCTTGCAGCACCGTTGCTTATTGTTTTCGGCGGAACATTTGCCGCCGTTATTATAGGTTTTGGGTTTGAGCAGGTCTCTAATATTTTTCACTTAATTAAACTTGCTTATTTTCCAAGAACATATAACCTGCATAGACTGATTGAAAATTATTTCAGATTATCTGTTAAAGCGCGTAAAGAAGGTTTGCTCTCTATTGAAAAAGAAATTGATTCATTCGAATATCCTTTTACGCAAAAGATAGTAAGATTTGCCGTTGACGGAACCGATAGCGAAGTATTGGAAAACCTTGCACTTTTGGAAATGAAAGCCATGCAGGACCGCCATAGTTCGAAAATTTTTATTTTCAGCAAGATGGGCGGGTACGCGCCTACAATGGGAATTCTTGGTACAGTAATGGCATTAATAATGACGTTAGCAAACGCGGGTTCAGATCCGAATCTTTTAATTAAAAACATAGCCACGGCATTTATAGCAACTTTGTGGGGAGTTCTATCCGCAAATTTATTTTGGCTGCCGATAGGGGATAGATTAAAACAATGTCACTTGGAAGAAAGACATATGATGGAAATATCTTTGGAGGGAGTATTAGCACTGCAGAGCGGAGAAATTCCTTCGATTTTACGGGCAAGACTGATAAGCATGCTTCCTCAAAAAGAGCAGTTGGTAATGGCAGGTATTTAAAAGAAGAAGATAACCTGTTCAATGAAGAAGCCGATAAAGACAGGTATCTGATTACATATGCCGATCTAATTACTCTTTTGCTTGGATTATTTATTATACTTTATGCAATTTCAAATGTAGATTTGAATAAATATTCCAAAATGATTTCCGCGATGGAAAATATTTTTGGAAGTAAAACGGAAACTGTTAGTCCGGGAGCTTTAAACTCAGCGAACCTGAAAGTAATTTCGTCCGGAATTGATAACTTGAAAGCAAAGTTGAATGATGTAATTATTCAGCACAATTATTCGAAATCTGTTTCGCTCGAAGAAAATGAAAGAGGAATTACAAT
>CAZRMG010000052.1:2368-4636 GCA_964601095.1 uncultured Melioribacteraceae bacterium
ATGAAAATAACAACATATCAATTTGGCGAAATCGAGTACGAAGAAAACTCGGTTATTAATTTTCCTTCGGGAATATTTGGTTTTGAGAATCTTAAAAAGCATCTTTTAATCCAAACCGAAGATGGACTTTTTCATTGGCTGAATTCAACGGAACAGCCGGAAATAGCATTTCCGTTAATTGCCTTGCGGCTTATAGACGAATCTTTTCCGCAAAAAGATTTGCACGAAGGTTTTGGCGTTGTTACATTTAACCCCGACCCGCTTAAAGTTACGGTTAATATGAAAGCGCCGATTTATATCGATCAAAACAATAAAGCAGGTCATCAAACTATTTTAGACGAAGATAATTTCGTGATCGACTATAAACTTTTCGTTGAAGAGTGAGGCAGACATGCTAATCCTAAAAAGAAAAATTGATGAAGAAATCAAAATCGGTTCGGATATAACAATTAAAATATTGAGTATAGCCGAAAACCAGGTTAAAATAGGAATTGAAGCGCCGAAGAGCGTGGAAGTTTACAGAAGTGAAATCTTTGAAAAAGTTAAAGAAAATGTAATTGAAGCTACCGAACGAAGCAAAGAAACTTTGCAAAACGTTGCGGCTTTAAAAATAAATAAACTGCGAAAGTAAGTGGAAGCGAATAAAAGACAATTGAAAATTCTTATAGTCGATGACTCTAACGTAATTAGACATGCACTCAAAACTTTTTTTGAAGAGCACCGCTTTGATGTTATTACATGCGACGATGGGATGGAAGGAATTCAAAAATCCATAGAGCATAAACCCGATATTATTTTTCTCGATTTAATGATGCCGAATGTTGACGGTGTTAAAATGCTTCAGATACTTAAAATGATCGATTCGTTAAAAAGTATTCCGGTTATAATTATCAGCGGCAATACAAACAGAAGCAATGTAATAACCGTTATAGAAGCCGGTGCCGATCGAATAATTTCCAAACCTCTTAAAAAAGAAGTTATTGTTAAAAATATGATTGAACTGCTCGGGAAGGATAGGGTAGGATTCCTAGAAAAAAATTCTAAGTTTAATGAACTTGAATCAAACGATCTTATTCAGCAATTAAGAAAACATTTTATAAATAGTTTTGCACAGAAAAGAAGATTTTTAATAAACGGTCTCGAATCCCGAAACGAAGATCTTATAAAAGCAGTTGCGCACGAAATCAAAGGTGCAGGCGGATCAATAAGATATCCGCAACTTACAACCATCGGGGATGAAATTGAAACTATGATATCCGGCGGAAACGCTGATTGGGATGTTATTAAAATGAAATGCAATCTTATTTTTTCGATTGTGAACGAAATGGAAAACAATACTTCTAATTAGGAGAAAAAATGCTTGTCATCGTTGGAGTAGTGGTGGTTATTGTCGCGGTACTTGGTGGTTTTATGATGGCCGGCGGCAATCCATTACTTATTCTTCAAATAGCCGAATTTGTTATTATCATTGGCACAACTGTCGGTAGTGCATTGATTATGGCTCAACCATCACTTCTCAAAAAAATAATTAAAGCCGTGATGGGCACAATGAAAAGCCATGGCTACAGCAAACAAGATTATCTTGAATTGTTAAAATCATTTAATGATCTTTTTCTTGTTGCGCAAAGAGACGGTTTGTTATCAATTGAAGGACACATTGAAAAACCAAAAGAAAGTAAAATACTTGGCACTAACAAAAAATTTGTTGAAAACGAATTCACTACAAGTTTCTTTTGCGATACAATGAAAATAATGCTATCCGGCGCGGTTCCTCCGCATGAACTGGAAAGTTTAATTGATACTGAAATTGAAACATATGAATTGGAGAGTAAACCAATTGCAGGTACGCTAACTAAAATTGGAGATGCTTTCCCCGGAATTGGAATCGTTGCAGCGGTACTCGGTATTATTGTTACAATGAGCGCTATTAATGAAGGAGCTGAAGCAGTGGGTCATCACGTTGCAGCCGCTTTAGTCGGTACGTTTCTCGGCATTTTGCTTTCATACGGATTCGTAAATCCTCTCGCTACAAATATTGAACATAATGTTGAAGGACAAATCCGTTATTTGGAAACAATAAAAGCATGTATTGTTGCATATGCAAAAGGTAATCCGCCGATTATTGCTGTTGAGATGGCACGCAGAACAATTTTTTCTGATGATAGACCATCATTCTCCGAACTTGAAAATTTCATTAGGGGTAAAAAAGCTTAATCATGGCCGATCACAATGAACAACCGGTTTTAATCTCTAAGAAAAAGAAGAAAG
>CAZRMG010000052.1:4646-11319 GCA_964601095.1 uncultured Melioribacteraceae bacterium
ATCGTCCGCCGCCCGAAAAAGGGCGGCCATGGCCATCACGGCGGTGCATGGAAAGTTGCCTACGCCGATTTTGTTACAGCTATGATGGCTCTATTTATTGTTCTTTGGGTTCTTGGTCAAAGCGAAGAAGTTAAAGAAGCGGTTGCCGGTTATTTCAGGGACCCGGCAGGTTTCGATATGAAAAGCGGAAGTAAACCCGGTGCCAGGAATGAAATTATTAATCTCGATCTTGAAGCTAAAAAAGCCCAGATGGAAAGACAGCAGAAACAATTTGAAGAGATGAAAGGAAAAATTACCGAGGAGTTAAGTAAGAATCCTTCATTCTCTAATCTTTCCGATCAAATAGAAATTACTATGGTTAAAGAGGGATTAAAAATTGAATTGCTCGAATCGGCAAACAATGTTTTTTTTGCGATTGGAAGTTCGCAGCTTAACATGGAAGCGGAAGGAATACTTAAAACAATTGCTGCCGATCTGCAAAAACTACCTAATAATATAGTTGTTGAAGGCCATACTGATTCGCGTAAATATATTGGACAATTAAAAAATTACGATAATTTTGATTTAAGCGCCGAGCGCGCCAACGCCGCCAAAAGAGCATTGGCAAACGGCGGTGTTTCCGAAAAACAGATTGATGAAATAAGAGGATATGCGGATAAAAGACTGCGCGATCCCGCAGATCCTTTCAGCGTTGTTAACAGAAGAATTAGTATTATAATTAAATATTTGGAATAAGATGAAAAACATTTTAGTTGTTGAAGACGATCCGTTCAGCAAAGAATTTTATAACTTAATCTTGAAGAGAGCCGGTTACAATCCTTATGTTACAGACCAGGCCCACGAACTTGAAGATGTTTTAACAAGTAGCGAATA
This sequence comes from uncultured Melioribacteraceae bacterium, assembly GCA_964601095.1. Taxonomy (GTDB): domain Bacteria; phylum Bacteroidota; class Ignavibacteria; order Ignavibacteriales; family Melioribacteraceae; genus JAEWUC01. The sequence goes on from CAZRMG010000052.1 coordinate 5,520, forward strand.
TTCGTTAATTATTATGGACATCAATTTAAAGAGAGCAGAAATGAACGGTGAAAAAGTTGATGGACTTATGATTTCGCAATATTTAAAAAACAATGTCTTGTTTTCACATATTCCGATTATTCTTGTTACTGCTTATTCTAATGTTGCAATTAAAGACGATCTGCTGGAAAAAAGCAAAGCGCAAGGTTTAATATCGAAACCAATTACCGATATAAATAATTTTATTTCCAAACTAGAAAATGTGATGCTCAATTGAGTGAAAAAGACAAAATACTAATCGTTGAAGATGAGAAAGACACTCGTTTCATTCTTAATAAACTTTTAACAAAGAATGATTACGAAGTAGAAACTACATCCAACGGCAAAGAAGCGTTGGAACTTATTAAAACATTTATGCCCAAAGTTATACTTGCCGATTGGACAATGCCGATAATGGATGGAATAGAACTCTGTAATCATATCAAATCCAGCGAAGACACTAAGCTAATCTATTACATAATATTAACGGCACGTTCTTCATTAAATGATAAAATACGCGGTTTAGATATTGGTGCGGATGATTTTTTGAGCAAGCCAATTGAAAACCAGGAATTACTTGCAAGAATTAGAACCGGAATTCGAGTTCATAATTTGCAGGCGGAATTAAGAAGCATCGAACATTCTAAAGCAATTGTTGAAATGGCTTGTACTATCGGTCACGAAATTAATAATCCGCTTAGCAGTCTTGTTGTTTCATTAAAGAATCTCGAAGACGAATTATCTTCTTCTAATCAGCAAAAATTTATTGATGATTTAACTTTGATTAATAAATCAATTGAAAGAATTAGACATCTCGTAAACAACCTTATCCATTTACGTAATCCCGAAGTGATTAATTATGCTGATAATCAAAAAATGATAAAACTCGGATAATTAATCATTTTTAATTAAAGTTTCGCCAGAATCCTTCGATAATATAGTGGAGGATTGTGATGTTACAAGGGATTGTGAACATATCGACAAACACAGAGCACAGCGATATAAAAAAAGATTATCGGCTGGGCTCCAGACATCGTGCTTATATTGGAAGTGATGAAAGCAATGATTCAATATTAATATCCCCCGCCTTTAAATACCTGACAAAATTGAATTGGAAAGTGCAATCAATTAATGCCAACGATAAAGATAAAGTGCTGATAAGTTTTTCTGTTCTGGATTACCTGTTTAAAATGACAATTGATTTAAAACTGCTTTCCCGTTTGCACAAAGTATATTTCGAAGTGAAAAAAAACGTTAACAACAAAAGCATTACTCTTCTTTTTAGTTTCCCTTTTTCAATTTCGGAAAATGAAAATCCGGAGAACTTAAAATTAAATTCGCTTGATGTTTTGTTTTCTCGCTTGGATTTTTTAACGCGTACTGGCGAAATAAATTCATCGGAAAAAAAGGTATCATACGGACTTTATGAAGATATAATTCCCGGGTTAAAATCAGAATTTCAAAAAGTATTATACGCACTCCTGGTTTTTGCTGAAAAATTAACATCGCAAAAAATAATCGAGCGAGTGAATCTTATAAATAGCAGCAATCCTTTTGAAACCTTAAGACTGGAAAATGTTGAAGTTTGTTGATTACAAAGATATAAATCGCGAAAAAAGTTTCGAATCCTTGGCTGAATTTAAAAGTCTGAGTGCTTTGCCGGATTCAAATTCAATTGCAATTATTGATAAATCAAACACCCTAATTTTTGTTAACAAAAGTTTCAGTGAAATATTTGCTTTAAAAGAGGGCAATAGAATCAGCGAAATTGATTCTGTACCGGATTTGGAAAACGCTGTTCAAGGATTATTCAACAGCAATTATTCAAACTTAAGCATGGAATTATTTCTGCCCAATCGTAATTTGGTAACACTTCAACTTTCAGCCGAAAGAATACTTGTTGCCAATTCGGAATTAATTCTGCTTGTATTCAACACGGTTCAGCAAAAAGTAAACTTAGAAAGCCGAATCAACAGTCTTCATCAAGCGCTTGAGTACAGCAATATTCCTGTTTTGGTTGCAGATAATCTCGGCAAAATAACTTATGCAACTTCTGCCTTCGAAAAAATATTGGATCTTTCGCTGGATGTTATTTATAATAATTCGTTATCTGCTGTTTTCTCGCTTCATCTTGGGCAGGAAGATATAAGCAGAATGGAAAAAGCAATCCGCGAAAGCAAGAAATGGAGCGGGTCTATTTCCTACGAAGACAACAATAAAAATATTTCTTTCCTCGATTTAATTCTTAATCCGATTGGAAGGGAAGATAATGAATCGTGGTCTTTCATTTTAAGTGCCTACGATATTACTCATTATGTTCACAAGAACAGGATTATTAAGAAATCCGAAAGACGACTTAAATCAATCATAAACAATATTTCGGATCTGCTGCTAATAATTTCTAAACAAAAGAACAAATTAGTATTTCTTGACGCGAACGATAATTTTTCTAAAATATTTGATGTTGACAGGTCATTATCCCAAAAGAAAAATATTGAAAGCATTCTTGAAAAAGAACTGACCGACCAAATATACGAAGCCGTTGAAAGGTTGCCTGAAGAAACAAGTTTTGATATTAATTTTGAATATGAATCGAAGGATAAAAAACATTACAAAGCAAAGATGACGGAGATAGAGGATAATTTAGAAAATGAAAGATTATACATTATTGCATTAAACGACGATACCGAACGAACTGTTTATGAACAACAACTGAAAAAAGCATACGAAAAAGAATTGCATTTGAATTTGCTTAAAACAACTTTTCTTGAAAACATGTCGCACGAAATCCGTACTCCGGCAAATGCGATTATGGGTTATTCCGAAATTATTGCGGATGCAGTTAAAGAAGGTGATTTTGAAACAGTGAATGAAATTACGGGTTCACTGAAAGACGTACTGAACCGTATCCTCAACCTTTTTAATAATATTGTTGAGGTTTCGGAAATTGAAGCCGGCGAGATATCGATTGAGAAAGAAGTTATTGATTGTAATAAAATATTACGTTCTGTTCACAACAAAAAAATTGATGAAGCAAAAAAGAAGGGATTAAACTTTTACCTCGTTTTCGAAAAGGGAGGGTTGTATATAAATGCCGACTGGGTAAAGCTTGAGAAAATTGTACAGTCATTGATTGAAAATTCTATTAAATATACAAAAGCAGGCGAGATCGTTCTACTTTCTCGTGTAATAGGCAAGAAAGCGGAAATTGTTATTTCGGATTCGGGTGACGGAATTAATAAAGCACAGCTTAAAAAAATATTGGAACCTTTTACACAAGAAGAAGAAATCGGCTATTCAAGAAACTACGAAGGCGCCGGTTTGGGTTTAACACTTGCGTATAAATTAACAAGATTAATGGGCGGGGAATTTCACATCCAAAGTGAAAAAAGAATGGGCACAAAAATATCTCTGACTTTCCCAATTGTTAAACCGGTAATAAATTTAAATAGAGATACAAAATAGTATAGATCCATTTTTTGTCATTTCCCTTAAGCGCTGTTTACCAAGGCATTTATATTTCACACCTTTTGTTATCCCGGATTAGATTCAGTAAATATTATATTGATCACATAATTCCGGAAAATCTTAGTTCCAGGCGTTTATAAGAATTTTTTACCATACTCAAAGCATCATTTGAAAATGTAAAAAAAAATGATATAGTACTGGCAGCAGAAAAAATTTATTTGGATATTAACAAGGCAATCCAGTGCGGATTATTACTCAATGAACTATTTACCGGTTCAATGAATCGTGAGATTGTAAAAGATGAATAGGGAATAGTAGAATATTTTTGAAAAATAATCGTGAAAACAATATTTAAAATTTCATTCCCGGTTACTTTCTAATATGGGGTGTTTATGAATAAACCAAAAATCCTAATCGTAGAAGATGAGAGTTTAATTGCTCTTGATATTGAAGCTCGTTTAATGAAGTACGGTTATGAAATTTGCGGAAAAGCACCATCTGGCGAGAAAGCTCTGTCTTTAGTTATAAATAATCATCCCGATCTTGTTTTGATGGACATAATGATCAAAGGTAATATTAACGGTATCCAAACCGCTGAAGAAATAAATAAAATTACCGACATTCCAATCATTTATCTTACGGCATATGTTGACAAGGCGACACTTGAAAAGGCGAAGCTTACAAATCCTTTCGGATATTTATCAAAGCCGATTCAAGAAAGAGATTTACACAATACAATTGAAATGGCTCTTAATAAAAGCCGGATTGAAAAAGAATTAAAAGTAACAAAGAATTGGCTGCAAATTACTTTAGCAAGTATCGGCGATGCCGTGATTGTAACCGATGCAAACGGTAAAATAAATTTTATGAATGCGGTTGCAGAATTAATGACCGGATGGAAATTTGATGATGCCGTCGACCATGATTTAACCGATGTTTTTAAAATTGAGAATGAATACACCGGTGAAGATGTTGAAAATCCGGTAAATATTGTTCTTAGAACCGGTGAAATAGTCTATCTATCCAACCATACAAATCTTATTTCGAAGTATGGTGAAAAAAAATCCATACTGGATTCCGCCGCTCCAATTCAAGATGAAAAAGGCAACATACAGGGTGTGGTTTTAGTTTTTCACGATAACACCGAAAGAAAAAAAGTTCAGATTCAGCTTGAGCGCGAAAGCAATCTCCGTAAGTTGATTATTGAATCAGCCGCCGAAGGAATTTTTACCGTATCCGGCATTGAGAATTATCCAAACGTAAGAATCAATGTTTGGAACGACAGAATGGCCGCGATTACCGGTTTTACAATGGAAGAAATAAACCGGCTTGGGATTGAGAATCTAAATCATTTTCAAAAATATAGAGATTCGTTAGTCCAACTGGTTGAAGAAGTAATAAAGCACGGTGTTATTCGTCAGGCAGAATCTACATTTTATGATAAATTCGGGGCTGAAAAAGTATTATCTATCTCTGCTTCTGTTATAAAGCGCGATGAAGACGACGACCTTGTTGTTTTTTTAATAACAGATTTAACAGAAAAGAAAAAGATAGAATTAAAGCTAAAAGAGAACGAAGAAAATTTCAGAACTCTTGCCGAGAATACGCCAGTTGGAGTATTCATTCATCGCGGGGCAGAAATAATTTATGCAAATAAGATTGTTATTGAACAAACAGGATTTTCGCTTGATGAAATTCAAAAAATGAAATTTTGGGAATTAATTCATCCCGAATACAGAGAGAAATTGAAGGGCTTTGCTTCTTCAAGATTAAGTGAATCGGTTGTTCCAAAAACATACGAATCCAAGCTCATCAAAAAATCGGGTGAGGTTGCGTGGGTAGAGATTACGGCAACGAAAACTATTTTCAACGGCTTACCTGCGATAATTGGAATTGCAATAGATATTACCGAACGAAAAAAAATTGAAGAGAAAATTTTATTATTTGCCCACGCAATAAAGAATATTTCAGATTGCGTTACTATTACCGACCTTGATAATAATTTATTGTATGTAAATGAATCTTTCGAAAGAACGTACGGATATTCATCCCAAGAAGTTTTTGGCAAACACATTTCAATTGTAACCGCTTACCCCGAAGATTCTATTGAATCTATACGTCTTTCAACTTTGGATAAAGGTTGGAAAGGTGAGTTAATAAACAGAAAGAAGGATGGAACACTTTTCCCAATCTCCCTAAAAACTTCTACAATTTATGACGACAATAATAATCCTGTGGGACTAGTTGGTGTAACCACAGATATTACTGAGAGAAAACATGCAGAAGAAAAAATTAAGCAGTCCGAAAAAGATTA
>CAZRMG010000053.1:0-1294 GCA_964601095.1 uncultured Melioribacteraceae bacterium
TATACAATGGGCGGGCTGTGGGTTGATTATAATTTGATGAGCACAATACCAGGTTTATTTGTAGCAGGCGAAGCGAATTTTTCAGATCACGGCGCAAACCGCTTAGGCGCAAGCGCGCTTATGCAGGGTTTGGCCGATGGATATTTTGTTATTCCGTACACTATCGGAAATTATCTTGCAAGTGACAAACCATCTCTTGTTAAAACGGATCATGACGAATTTGACAAAGCTGAAATCAAAATTGATGAAATGACAAATAAACTTTTAGCTATTAAAGGAAAACGAACTGTAGATGATATTCATAAACAACTCGGCAGATTAATGTGGAATAAAGTAGGCATGGCGAGGAACGAAAAAGGATTAAAAGAAGTTATTGGCGAGATTAAAGAATTACGGGAAGAATTTTGGAGAAACGTTAATGTTGTTGGCGGCGGAAGAGATGTTAATCAATGTTTGGAAAGAGCAGGCCGTGTTGCCGATTATCTTGAACTCGGCGAATTAATGGCGGTCGATGCACTGCACAGAAACGAATCTTGCGGCGGGCATTTCCGCGAAGAATATCAAACAGAAGAAGGCGAAGCACTTCGAAATGATAATGATTATGCTTATGTGGCAGGCTGGGAATTCAAAAGTATGGGTGAATGGGAATTGAACAAAGAGCCGCTCGTGTTTGAAAATATTCATCTTGCAACAAGAAGTTATAAATAAAATGCTGAATAAATTCTATAAGTTTTGAAATAAAAGGTGATAAAAATGAATGTAGAAAAATTAAACTTAACTTTAAAAATATGGCGGCAGCCCGGCCCTAAATCTGCCGGAAGTTTTGTTGAATATAAAGTTTCAGTTTCACCCGATTCATCTTTTCTTGAAATGCTTGATGATTTAAACAACGAACTCGAAAGTAAAAATTTAGAGCCGATAGTTTTCGAAAGCGACTGCCGTGAAGGAATTTGCGGAACATGCGGACTTGTAATTAACGGTCAGCCGCATGGCCCGGTTCCGCGAGTTGCAACTTGCCAACTGCATATGAGAAATTTTAAGAACGGCGACACAATTTGGATAGAACCTTTTAGGGCTAAAGCATTTCCTGTAATTAAAGATTTAATGGTTGACCGTTCTGCATTTGATAGAATAATGGAAGCAGGAGGATTCATATCAGTAAATACAGGAAGCGTGCCCGATGGAAACGCAATTCCAATTTCAAAAGAAATTGCATCCGAGGCGATGGATACCGCAACGTGTATCGGTTGCGGAGCGTGTGTGGCTGCATGCAAAAATGCTTCGGCAATGTTGT
>CAZRMG010000053.1:1329-6443 GCA_964601095.1 uncultured Melioribacteraceae bacterium
GAGCGTTATCATCGAGTTGAGGCAATGGTAAAAAAAATGGATGAACTCGGTTTCGGTTCTTGTTCAAATACATATGCTTGTGAAGCCGAATGCCCAAAAGGTATTTCAGTAAAAAATATTGCACGTATGAACCGCGACTTTTTCATGGCAAACATCAAATAAATATAACGGCATATATGCCGTCTCAGATTTTGTAAAGAATGGTTTCTATTCCCGGCTTATGTTGCCGGGATTTTTTTGCTCCTTTTTTCGTATAATCGCTTAGTGCTTTTGAATTGTTGCGGTAAAAACAAGCCGCAGAATAACAAAACCGCACAAAAACAGAAGGACGCATGTTCGAAAGAGAAATAAAATTTATTTATGATTTCAATTTGAATAAGGTCAATAAACTTGGACCATATTTCACATACGAACAGTTGCTTGCGTCAGATATCAATCCGGCTATTCTTCATTATATTTCAGCCGAAATAGATTATCTTATATTCGAGGATAGGCAAAAGCTTTTAAGGAATTCCGTCTTTGATTATTCCGGCGAAAAAATTAATCAACTTTTTATTCAAATTGGCGATGAAGTTAAACGATCTAAAAGATTCTCAATTGAATATGTATCGAAATTAATTCTTCATGCTTCTTCGTTCACAATTAATTTTTTAGTTCGCCCAAAATGGACTCTTGTAAAATTTGTATTTGATGAAGGTGAACATAAAACAACATCAGAGATAAAACAGATTCTAAATTATCTTTATTACTACAAGCATCTAAAATCGATCCTGGTTTCATACATAAATACAAAGAAAATAATTTCGATGAACTCCGAAGAGTTCACAACTCTACTAGATAAGGTTGATAATCTTGGCGTAGAAACTTATTTACACAGCGTGCTTTCCGGCTCCTTGAAATCTATGGCGGAATTCTTCAATATCGGCGAAGTACAGAAAAACAAAATTCCATTAATAGCCGTTCAGACTTTCTTGGAAGAAAAACATCTGCAAAAGCACGTTGATAAAGTATATGCTCTGTTCGGCGAAGATTTAAATGCCAAATACAGTATCAATGAATATCAAAAAGTGTTTGACACAATTCTTCCCGAAAAAGAAGAATATATTCCCGAATCCGGCAGTGGCGATCTTTTTGAACCTATTATAGTTGAGCAACATGATATCGAGTTGCAGGATGAAAGGGAAGTTGAACAACAGCCGGATGAAAAGACAATTGAAGAATTAGAAAATAAAGTTGAAGATTTATCTGATGATGAAAATGAAACTAAAGGAGAAAATGATAAAGAAAAAGCTGAAGAATCTGTTTCGGAAGAAATACCGACAGAACACAAACCGGTTAAGATTAGGATTAAAGTAAAAGAAAATAATGAGATTGAAAAAATTATAGAAGACCTTGTTGATGAAACACATAAAGAAATGGCTGAAGAAGAAAAATTACAGGAAGAAGAAAATGATATCTTCAGCAGTTTCGAGGAAAATATAGTTGAAGATATAGAGGATGAAACACCTATTCCACCGATTGATGATGTTCAAGAAAATGTAGTAATAGATAACGACGAAGAAGAAAAGAATGTCGAAGAAGAGCAATTTGAGGAAAATGAATTTAATAAAGCTGCGGAACAAGCTGAATCAATTTTGAGCTATGATAAAAGTACATATGATGAATTTTTGAAGGATGACGAGGTTAATGATATTTATGAGTCCGCAGATAAAACTTTGAAAGAGATTGAAAACAAATTGAATGATGACGATGATGAAGAAAGCGAAAGTATGTTAAAAAATATTCTTTATAATAAGGAAGAAGACGAAGCAAGAGGGAAAAAGTATAGTGATCAAAGAAACAAGCAGCCGGACAATGATTCACGCAAAATGAATCTCACAGAACTTCTTGAACATAAAGAGATGACAAAAATTATCGAAGTAGTTTTTGATTATGACATCGAAGAATTTTCCGGCACTCTGGAAGATATTATGGATTGTGATACTCTCGACGACGCTTTGGCAATGATAACAAAAACACTTAAACAGCATGGCATCAGCCGCAAATCAAAAGAAGCGGAATTATTCAAACAAATCATATCGGGTTTTTTCAACCGCAAATAAATTATGTTTATAGACTACGCAAAAATATTTATTAAATCCGGCGACGGCGGCAACGGCGCTGTAACTTTTCGCCGCGAAAAATATGTACCCAAAGGCGGTCCCTCCGGCGGCAACGGCGGCAACGGCGGCAATGTTATTTTTATTGCAGACCGAAATCTTTCCACGCTTTTGGATTTTCAATACAAGAGGCAATACTTGGCTCCAAACGGAGATGCCGGCGCCAACTCACTTAAAGACGGCAAAACCGGAAAAGATATTGTGATTAGAGTGCCGATAGGTACAACTATAAAAGATGAAATTACCGATGAAGTTATTTGCGATTTAGATGAAGAAGGAAAACAATTTATAGCTTGTAAAGGTGGTAAAGGCGGCAAGGGTAATAGTAATTTCGCTACTCCTACCAATCAAACTCCGCGGTATGCCGAGCCGGGCAGACCAGGAGAAGAGAGAACGGTAATACTCGAATTAAAATTAATTGCGGATGTTGGACTTGTAGGTTTTCCGAATGCAGGTAAATCAACTCTTATTTCCGTTATCTCTGATGCAAAACCAAAAATTGCAGACTATCCTTTTACAACTTTAGAACCCAATCTCGGCATTGTTCGATATAAAGACTATAAAGCAATTACGGTTGCAGATATTCCAGGAATTATAGAAGGTGCTCATCTCGGTAAAGGACTCGGTCTAAAATTTTTACGGCATATTGAACGTACGAAAATTTTATTGATAATGATTGATATTACTTCGGAAAATTACAGCGCAGATTTTAAAACTTTAGTTGGTGAATTAAATAAATATTCGAAAGTATTGAGTAAAAAGAAAAAAATACTTGCTTTATCCAAATCAGATTTGATTGAACCATCCGAAATAAAAAAATATCAAAAGAAAAAAATTACTGGTTACACAGGCAAAGTGCTGGTGTTTTCTTCAGCTACCAAAAACGGATTGCAAGATTTATTAGATGAGTTATGGCAGAATCTCCAAGATTGACCGTATCTTCATACATTATAAGAATATTATTACTTCTTTCAATAACAATAACAGCCGCAATTGTAGGTTTACTTATTGGACCGGTAAATATAAGTTTCCCGGAATTATTTTCTGCGGTTTTTACATCTCAAGGTAATGAAGCAATATCGCAAATAATTTATGACATTCGTTTGCCCCGAGTTCTTTACGCAATTTCTGTAGGCGGTGGTTTATCGATTGCCGGTGCAGTTTTTCAGGCATTATTAATGAACCCTTTGGCAGAACCATATATTCTTGGAATTTCAAGCGGCGGTACCTTCGGGGCAGTGCTTTCATTTTTGATCGGGGCTTCTATTCTTACTACTCAAGTGTTTGCATTTGCCGGAGCTTTATGTGTGATGATGTTGGTTTTCATTTTAGGGAAAAGATTCGGCGAACTTGAACCGAATGTTTTGCTTCTTTCGGGCGTAATGGTCGGCGCATTTTTCTCCGCAGCAATTCTATTGATGATGGGTTTATTGAACAATTCACTTCGCACAGCAGTTTTTTGGTTGATTGGTAATTTATCAATAGCCGATAAAAACAGTATAGTTTATGTTGTTCCTGTTACTATAATTGTGTCTGTAATTTTGATTCTTCAATCGAATAAATATAATATTCTTAGTCTCGGAATAGATACCGCAAAACAACTAGGTTTGAATACAACATTTTTAAGAAACTCAACATATATTTTAACAAGCTTAATGATTGGTGTACTTGTATCTGTAAGCGGTGTAATTGGATTTGTAGGATTGTTGGTGCCGCATGTTTGCCGTATGATTTTCGGAGTTGACAACAGAATTGTCGTGCCCGCTTCTTTTTTTATAGGGGCAGCATATTTAACGTTTGCCGATACAATTGCACGTAGTTTAATTTCTCCGGCGGAATTACCTGTCGGGGCCGTTACTGCTTTAATAGGCGCACCTGTTTTTGTATATTTATTACGAAAAAGATTTAAAGTCATCATTTAGGAGTGTGTGAAATGAAAATCTTTAAAAGAAAAACATGGACTACATTTCTTACCCTTTTACTTGTTGCATGTTCAACGGGAATTAATCTCTATTCCGATAATGATGAGCTTCATTTAGGAAAACAATTTGATGAAGAGATTAAAAAGAACGGTAAAGAATATCCTATTTACAAAGATGATCCTTCGGTTAAAGAATATATAGATAAGAATATCTTCAAGGAAATATTAAACTCTCCTGAAATAAAAAAAAGCGGAGTGTATAATTATCAAATGGAAATTATTGAAAACGATACAATGCTTAATGCTTTTGCCGTTCCCGGAGGTTACATTTATATCTACACAGGATTATTAAAATACCTTGATTCGGAAGCGGCTCTCGCGGGAGTTATAGGTCATGAAATTGCACATGTTGAAAGAAGACATGCCACACAAAGAATTACCGCAACTTACGGTTTGCAATTAGTTATTAATACCGCGTTGGGCGGAAGTCCTGCAAAGACAGCCGAAATGGTAGCTAATTTATTCGGAGGATTGGCATTGCTCGCAAATAGCAGAGCTGATGAAGACGAAAGTGATGAGTTTTCGATAAAGTATTTAAGAGGAACTCGTTTTTATCCTGGGAGTGTTAAATTTTTCTTTGAAAAACTTCGTGATGATGGAAAAGTAACAAGCGGCAGCGGCGGAATCGCTACATTTTTATCAACACATCCGGATCCTATAAATCGTATTAAAACGACTGAGAAGCGCATTTCCGAGCTCGGAATCACTATAAAAACATATAAAGATAACGGAGATGGCATATTCAAGGATTCATATAAAAAGAATATAAAAGATAAGCTGCAATAACTTACCGCCAAATTTTTTAGAAGTTCTTGAAGTTTGAAACTCGAAAATGTATATTTGATGCCCGGTTTTTGCGGGTTAATGGCGAGGTAGCTCAGTCGGTTAGAGCAATGGAATCATAATCCATGTGTCGGGGGTTCGAATCCCTCCCTCGCTACAATTTTATTGGAGAGTAAAAAATGTATCCATTA
>CAZRMG010000053.1:6453-7209 GCA_964601095.1 uncultured Melioribacteraceae bacterium
TTGTTTTATTGCAATCAAGTAAAGGCGGCGGATTAGCCGGTACATTCGGCGGCGGCGGTCAGTTCGGAACCGTATTCGGTACAAGAAGAACAGCCGATTTTTTAAGCAGAGCTACATGGTGGTTAGCAGGCGCATTGCTTGTTTTAACTTTAGTAATAAATCTTTTCTTTTTACCCGGTGCAACAACCGGTGATCAAAGAGAAAGTATTATTCAAAGCGGAAATCAACAGGCAGTTCCGCAAGCACCGGTTTTACCTCAGCAACAATCCACTCAACAACCAGCGCAAAAATAATTTTATGATAACCCCTTCCAGTAGAAGGGGTTTCTAATCTATGCCTATCTTAACAATAAATATTTTTTGAGGTTATACTATGGCCAAGCATACTCCGCCGGTTAAAGCATATAAAAATCTAGAATTTTTAAATTCAGCCGACGCTCGGACTTTAAGAATACTTTCGGAATATTATGAACCAAAAGCTCGTTTTGCAAAAAATAAAATTGTTGATACAATTGTGTTTTTCGGCTCCGCAAGAATTAAATCGAGAAAAGACGCTTTGAAGATGGTTGAGAAAGCAAAGAAAGAAAAATCACCATCGGCTAAAAAGAATTTTGAGCGAGCGGTTAAAACTCTTGAAATGTCTAAATATTATGAAGATGCCGTGGAGCTTTCTAAAAAATTAACAGAATGGTCAATGTCGCTTAGTGACGATGTTAATAGGTTTATCATTTGCACTGGCGGTGGACCTGGAATTATG
>CAZRMG010000053.1:7219-8107 GCA_964601095.1 uncultured Melioribacteraceae bacterium
ATTATGGAAGCCGCAAACAGAGGCGCGTATCTTGCAGGCGGTAATTCAGTCGGGTTAAATATCAGTATCCCATTCGAACAGTTTGTAAATAAATATGTAGATCCCAAAATGGCTTTCGAGTTTCATTACTTTTTTATGCGCAAGCTGTGGTTTGTTTATCTTTCCAAGGCATTGGTTGTATTCCCCGGCGGATTTGGTACTCTAGATGAATTAATGGAAGTACTCACTTTGGTTCAAACAAAAAAAGTTATTAAAAAATTAAAAATAATTATTTACGATGAAGCTTATTGGAAAGAAGTAATAAATTTCGATGCGCTGATCGAACACGGCACAATAAGTAAAGATGATATGAAATTATTCGAGTTCAGCAATTCCGTTGACGATGCATTTGATAAGATGAAAACACATTTTGAAAAGTATTTTTTGAACAATAAAATAAGAAGCAAAAAAAAATCCCGTTAAAACGGGATTTTTAATAACTAAGCTTTTTTATCTTTCAAAGCTTGTTCGCGCGAAGCTCTCCGTCTAGCTTTTATTGCATCCATTCTTTTCTCGATACTCGGCTTTACGAAAAAGGTTCTTTTCTTGTATTCTTTAAGAATACCCGAACGCTCATATTTTTTCTTAAAACGCTTAAGCGCTTTATCAATATTTTCGTTCTCTTGAACGGTAATACCTATCACTTACTATCACCTGCCTTATATGTTTATAAAATTTAGCGTTCAAACATAGGTATTTGGTATTGTTTTGTCAAATTTTAATGCTTTATTCTTCTTCTTCCGGTGTAATAACAAGAACCGGGCATTTGGCAAATCTGATTACTTTCTCGGCAACGCTGCCCAAAAGCGTGTGTAAAATTCCAGTACGTCCGTGTGTTGCAATTACAAT
>CAZRMG010000053.1:8117-11074 GCA_964601095.1 uncultured Melioribacteraceae bacterium
TCTCGAAATATAGCGGCGGTGTCGGCTAATTGTTTGTGCGCCTGTTCTTCCATTGTTTTCATTACTTCTTCTTCGGAAACATCAAGTGAGCGGACGGCAAGAAACGGCGGAGTTTTTTCGAGAACATAAACCAGATGAATTGAAGCATCCATTTTCTCCGCTAATTCTTTTGCGTATTCGAATGCCGAAAAGGATAGTTTACTAAAATCTGTTGGTACAATAATATTTTTAATGTTTAGCATGTTATAATAACTTTTTATTTGATGATGAATTTTTGATTTCGCATTCAATACGTGTTCTTAATTTTGCGCATGTACAAACCGGGGACTTACATCCGGCCAAACGCTCACTCAATAAATTTTTAATGGATTTTTGGATTATGTATTCCCGCCTCAATTCTTTGTCTTCATTAATTATTTTTTGAAGGCGTTGCGCAACAGTTGAATCTCTTAATTTATCGTCAACAAGCAATACTATTTCGTCAATTAATTCCATTGGTTCTTATTTGAATTTTTCACTTTTAGATTATTCTTTTTATCTACAAAACCTTTTCCTTTTGCATAATCGTATAATTGAGCATATAACATTTTACGCGCTCTATGAAGCCGAGAACGTACTGTTCCTACCGGGATATCGACAAAATCAGCAATCTCTTCGTAAGTAAATCCTTCGATATCACTAAGAATAATTACAGTTCTAAAATCTTCAGGAAGCGAAGTAATGGCTGTTGAAATTTCGTCGTCCAATAAATTATTAAACGCGTCCATTTCATAATGCCTGGAATCAACTTCATCGGATTTTATATTTTCGTAAAAATTCTGTACATCTTCATAATCAACTTTATCCGGTTCTTTTGTGGTTTTTCTGTAATCGTTTATATATGAATTTTTCAGAATCCTAAACAACCAAGCTTTACAATTAGTGCCTTTTTCGAACTTATCAAAAAAACGGAATGCCTTTAAAAAAGTTTCCTGGACAAGATCATCGGCATCGTCCTCATCGCCTGTCATGCGCAGGGCAAAATTATAAAGTGCATCCATGTGCGGTATCGCTTCTTTTTCGAAATCAACATAACGCTGCTGAAGTTCCTTTTCGTCTATTTTATTTTCAATCTCTCGCATCAATAAATAAACTTTCTTCTTATTATAAATTGCATGACAAATTTAATTAATTACCAAACCATTATATATTGAATTCGTACTATTTGTCAAATTGTAAAAAAATCCGTTTACAATAACATATTTTACGATACCTTTATCTTTAATAATTAGATTTGCCGGTTCTTCTCCGCGAAGTCCCGTATTATTTAAATGTTCGTTATAAGTAATGTTTATGGGCATATTTGTAAATGTATCAATAAATTTATCATCATTTATTCGAAGGCATGTTATTTCTGAAGAATAGAGATTCCTAAAATCGAGTTCATCTATTTCGTACTTACTCATACTCTTAAGTCCGTTAATCGGCAGCGAAACTGTACAATTTGTTAAATCATGTTCTTCAAGTCCGTAATAAATAGACAGATCACCGACTTGTTCAATCTTTCCTTTATAGTAAAACGAATTAGTCTTTTCATCAAAACATTTCTCGCGATTTATTCCGATATCAATTTTAAAATTATTGCTGTTTACCTTGAGTGTTAAATTTTTTAGAAGTAGATCAAATAAAAGAGATTCATTTTCGGGAATGCTGAAATAATCTTCTGGATTATATCTTTCATAATTTTTTTCAGCAATTGATTTGAATGCAGAAAGCAGGGCTATAAAATTTAATTTTCGCAAGAATGATTTATTATTGTCACCGATATAAAAACCGGATTCGATAAGAATAGAACTTATACCCATTTTCGTAAAATTATCGCCGAATGCGCGCGGTTCAAAATCATCGTTGTAACGGGCTATCTGTCCGGGAATGTAATTAGAAAGAATTTCCGAAATCTCACAAATCAATTTCATGCTTCTTTCGCGTGTGCTGTTAATTTCTTTATCGTAATTAATCGGCGGGGCGAGAAGCGAAACAGCCGCGGTTTTATTGACTCTTCCCGCGGTATAATAACTATTTTGATCGTGAAGGTTGAAACCAAAGTCCGGCTTTATTTCATTAGCAGCGTTTAATAAAATTTTTGCTTCCGGCGTCACACTTCGTAATGCTTCCCTGTTAATATCAACATTAATAAAATTCTCACGCTTGTGTTTTTCCGCGCCGTCAGGATTGAGCATCGGTATAAAATTTATTTGCAGGTTTGAAATCAAAAAATTACGGAAATCGTTTAATTCGTCATCAGCGGCAAGAAAATTCAACACATCAAAAACAGCCGCCGTTGCTGTGGGTTCGTCACCGTGCATTTGCGTCCATGCAAGTATTTTTGTATCGCCGCTACCGATTGATATTAAATTTATATCTCTTCCTTCAATTGAATTGCCGAGTCCCTTCACAATAAATTCACCGCTATGTTTAATTTTTTCCGTAAATCTTAAAACTTCTTTATGTGTAATTCTTTCGGATGAAACTGAGTTCTCCAAATAGTCATTGTATTTATCAAATAAAATTTTGTGCATAATTCTTTTTCCAGTTTGGGCAGCAAAGGTGAAATATTCCTGCCGATTTGATTTTAAAACTTGATTGCTGCAAATTTAAGCCGTGTTTATCAATTATTAAAGAAGAATATTTTTGGAGGAAGTATGGCAACCGATATGTTAAAGATTGGGTCGAAAATTCCGATGTTTTATTTGACCGGTACAGACGGCAAAAATTACTCGCTCGATTCGTTTATAGATAAAGATTTATTAATTGTTGTATTTAGCTGCAATCACTGTCCTTATGTTCAGGCATATGAAGAAAGAATAAAGCAAATACAAAATGATTACAAAGAAAAACTAAAAGTTGTTGCAATAAGTTCTAACGATGCTGTAAAATATCCCGAAGATTCTTTTGATGAAATGAAAAAACGCGCAGTT
>CAZRMG010000054.1:0-4110 GCA_964601095.1 uncultured Melioribacteraceae bacterium
TTTTAGCTTTCGAGGGAGACTCGACGAGAATAAGATCCTTACTCATTACTTTCCTTTAATTAACTGAATCCGAAGTATACAAAAGAACACGGCTTCCGAGCGGAACATCCGAATCGAAATCCACTAATGACAGAAGAACGAGCCAATTCAAATCCTTCTTTGTTATTTTGCTTTCAGGATAATATGTAACTTGCTCAAGAATTGCTTCCAAATGGTTTATATCGATAAGTCCGACATTTGTCAAGTGAATTAGATAATTATAATTGTCAATTCCTAAAATATCTTTTTCTTCATTTGTCAAAAATCTTATACCTGATACTTCTTTATCCTCTACACCTGAGGGATGCATCCTTTTTAATAATATTTTATCATAGACCAAACTAAAAGCTATACTTAAAGTTTGCTCATCATATTCTTTACTTTTTAATAAAGATTTATTCACTTCTTCCAAAGAAGAATTGGTGCTTAAACTCTCCAAAATTTTTGCCAATACTTCAACAATCTTTGGTTTCATAATTTTATATAAAATTTATTTGCGTTAATAATTTTAATATCGCGTCTTCAGCCGCTTTCATTTTTTTCTTTTGCGCTACAGTTCTGTCGTCATAATTAGAAAAATGAAGTAAACCATGAATCAACAACCTTTT
Organism: uncultured Melioribacteraceae bacterium; assembly: GCA_964601095.1. GTDB lineage: Bacteria > Bacteroidota > Ignavibacteria > Ignavibacteriales > Melioribacteraceae > JAEWUC01. Next base: position 648 of record CAZRMG010000054.1, read on the forward strand.
AAGTTCATTATCGAATGTAACCTTAAATCGTTTACTGTTTTCTTTTGCAACATCAATACATATAAAAATTTCGCCGTCAAAACTATTACTTTCGTTTGAATAATCAAAACCAATTACATCTGTGGCGTATTTATGACCTAAAAACTTTTGATTAATAAAGTAAATAGTTTCAGTTCCAACAAAATTAACATCAAGGGATGAAATGCTTTTATTCAATGCTGTTTTAATGATTTTAACCGCATTATGAACAGAATTTTTCTTAATCTTAATCCCGCTTTCAAGATTTATATATAATCCTTTTAGTGCCATTTTACCACCCTACCGGATATTTATTTTTGACCAAAGATTCGATTGTAACTTTTGTGTATTCGCAATATCGTTCAGATGATTTTTCTATATCGAGTTTTTCTTCATCGGTTAACTCGCGAACAACTTTTGCAGGAACACCCGCAACTAATTTACCCGAAGGTACGACAAATCCCGGTTTAACAACACTTCCTGCAGCAACCATTGAATGTTCTTCGACAACTGCGCCATCGAGTATAACAGCTCCCATTCCTATTAAACATTTATTTTTAAGAATGCAGCCATGTAATGTAACGCTGTGCCCAATTGTAACTTGATCGCCGATTATTAATGGAAATTTGTTGTTTGTAACATGAAGCATCGAACAATCTTGTATGTTGGTCATATTTCCAATTTTAACATAGTTAACATCGCCTCGGATTACGGTATTATACCAAACAGACGATTGCTCGCCAATTTCAACTTCGCCGATTATTTTAACGCCGGAAGCGAGAAATACTGTTTTATGTAATTTGGGAAAATATCCTTTGTATGGGAATAATTTTATCTCTTTGGGATAATCATGCATATTTTCATAACCTTTCAAAAAATCATATCAAATCTATTTACCAAATCCCGGTAATTTAACCGCTTCATCAAACAACTTTGATGATTTAATAAATTGATTATCAATTCTTAATAAAACTGAATACCAGCCAATATCGTTAAATAAATCTCTTGCTACGAAAGCTTTTAATCTTGTTTTAATTAGTTCTTTATCTTTAACATAATCTGCTTGAACAAATTTAACTTTATTAGTTTCAGCAAATTTGATCATATCTTTCATTTCATTTTCATTGAAACCAAATTCATCAATAAATTTATTAAGATTATTTGCGTATTTATTTCTGACCGCAACACCGTTTTTATCGAGATAATTCCGAACGAATTGATAATAAATATTATTCTTTCTTAATTCATTCGAGTATTCGGTCGAGAAACCGGATTCGATAATATAGTCGGGTGTAATTCCACCGTTCCCGTAAACTGTCCTTCCGAATTTTGTTTTATATCGTTGACTGTTCGAATCCTTTTCTACATCGTGATTGATATTATTTATTTCTACATCATCTTGATTCATTAATTCTTCAACATACTTTTTCTTATCCTTATAATCTCTCTGTATTGTTCTGCCGGAAGGAGTATAATATCTTGCGAAAGTAATTCTAACAGCAGAATTATCATTTAACAGCATTGGGCGTTGAACAAGTCCCTTGCCAAAAGTGGTTTCGCCCACAATCAAACCGCGGTCCCAATCTTGTACTGCACCAGCAACAATTTCGCTTGCCGAAGCGCTGCCCATGTTAACTAAAATTATTAGCGGAATATTTTCATAAGCATCATCTGTCTCAGCAATTAATTGTTCTAATAATTCATTACCTCTTCCGCGGATTGAAACAATAAGTTTGTTTTCGGAAAGGAACAGATCAGTAACAGAACGAGCTTGATCAAGATAACCGCCTGGGTTGTTACGCAAATCGAGAATTAATTTTTTCATCCCCTTCTTGGATAAATCATTCAAAGCATTTTGCAGTTCATCAGTTGTTGTTTCTGAAAAACGCGTAACATTAACATAACCGATTTCACGATCGTACATAAGAGCAACATCAACTGAATACAAATTAATTGTATTACGAGTGATATTATAATTTGTTTCTTTTTTCGTAGAGGGGCGGAATATTGTAAGTTCTACTCTAGTTCCCTTTTTACCGCGCAATGATTTGATAACTTTTTCGTTAGTAAGACCAACACTGCTTTTGCCGTTAATCTTTACTATTCTATCACCTGAAATAATTCCAGCAACTTCACTTGGTCCGCCCGTGATTGGAGAAGCGACAGTTATAGTATCGTTAATAATTTGGAACTCAATTCCAATTCCTTCAAAATTGCCACGGAATTGTTCCTCGGATGCAGTTTGCTCGGTCTGCGAAATATAAACCGTATGAGGGTCGAGTTCGCTGAACATTCCGTTAATTGCATCTTCAACCAATTTTTTGGAATCGACGGAATCTACATAATACTTTTCTGTTTTATTAAGAACATCACTAATTTTTTTTATTTCTTCTTTATTGCCGGAAAAAACAACGATGTCGCTGTACTTAATTCCTATAAAGATCCCTAACATTAAAACGATTATAATTGTCGGTAATTGCTTTAAGTAATTTTTCATCCAAACCTTTTTTAATTATTACTATACTTTAGGAAGCGGACGCATTTGCGGAAATAAAATAACATCTCGTATTGACGGCTGATTTGTTAAAAGCATCGTCAAACGATCGATTCCTACTCCGAGTCCCGCAGTTGGAGGCATACCGAATTCAAGCGCACGAACGAAATCCTCATCGATCTGGTGAGCTTCTTCATCGCCTTCTTCGCGCATTTTTGTTTGATCTTCAAAACGATTTTTTTGATCGATCGGATCGTTTAGCTCGCTGAACGCGTTACATATTTCACGTCCGAGTACAAAGCCCTCGAATCTCTCCACGAGTCCTTCTTTTGTCCTGTGTTTTTTTGCCAACGGTGAAAGTTCAACAGGGTAATCCGTAACAAATGTCGGCTGGATTAAAGATGATTGCACTGTAACTTCAAACAGTAAATCGATAAGTTTGGCTTTGCTTTCAACGCCTTCCAAATCAACGCCTTTTGGTTTTAATAATTTTATTATTTCATCACTTGATGCAGTTAAAACATCTATACCGGTTTGGTTTTTCAATTCGTCAACCATAGAAATTCTTTTCCAAGGCGGATTGAAACTTACTTGGTTGCCTTCAATTTCAAATTCAGTTTTGCCGAAAACATTTTTACAAACTGATGCAAACATTTCTTCAACAAATTTCATCATCCATTCGTAGTCTTTATAAGCCACATAAACTTCGAGCATAGTAAATTCCGGGTTGTGCGTTTTATCCATGCCTTCGTTTCTAAAATCTTTTGAAATTTCGTAAACACCGTCGAATCCTCCAACAATTAATCTTTTAAGATAAAGTTCGTCCGCGATTCTTAAATATAATTCTATATCCAAAGTGTTGTGATGTGTAATGAATGGACGCGCCGTAGCTCCGCCGTACAACGGTTGTAAAATTGGAGTTTCAACTTCAACAATATTGTTACTGTCTAG
>CAZRMG010000054.1:4120-10618 GCA_964601095.1 uncultured Melioribacteraceae bacterium
TACTTCAGGATTCACTATTAAATCAACATAACGCTGCCTGTAGCGCAGCTCTTTATCGGAAAATTGATCATGTACTATTTTGTTGCCTTGTTCATCTGTTGATTCTTTGGCGATCGGAATTGGTCTTAATGATTTTGAGAGAAGTTGGAATGATTTAGCATGAACAGATGTTTCGCCGGTCTTTGTTTTGAATACAAAACCTTCAACACCAACTATATCGCCGATATCAAGAAGTTTGAAAACATCGTATGATTCCCCAACATCATCTTTCTTTATATATATTTGAATTCTTCCGTCTCTATCCTGGATATGCGCAAAGGACGCTTTACCCATTCTTCGTATCGCCATAATACGCCCGGCAATTTTAACATCTTTACCTTCAAGCTGCTCGTAATTGTTCTTTATATTTAACGAATAATTATCAACATCATAACTATATGCAAAAGGTTGAACGCCTTTTTTGATAAGTTCGTTAAGTTCTTCATGTCTTCGCTGCATCAATGCATTTAAATCAAGTTCTTGATATTGGTTTTCCAAAATTTCCTCCAATTAATTTCTTACAAAATTTACAAGTCTATTGCAGACATTATCTTCGATATAATTTGCCAAGCTGGCGGGTGCGAGAAAGTTGTTCACAATAATTGAAAAAACAATTTGTTCACCGGCTATAGTTCTTAAGTAACCTGATAAAGAAGATACATTATCATTGTAGCCTGCTTTTGCGCGTACATTGTTTTGAGCACTCGATTTCTTCATCCTATCCGATAATGTTCCGTCAACTCCGCCGATTGGCAATGAATCATAAAACCTTTGGTACTCATCGCTTTTATGCATGTATGATAAAAGATTAACAATTTGACGCGGTGAAACCAAATTAAGACGGGACAAACCGGAGCCGTCAACCATTACCATGTTGTTTGGATTAATGCCCATACTATTAAAAATATTACCGCAAGCCCGAACACCGTTTAGCGATGTGCCGTATCCGTATTCCTCATAGCCGATAGTTTTTAATATTTGTTCCGCATAAAAATTATTGCTGTTCTTGTTTACTTCTTTAAGAATTAGCGAAAGCGGGACCGATTCATGGCGGTGAAGCGGAGTTAAATCTTCATTGATAATTGTTTTGTCAGCACTTTCAATATTCCCTATTCTGCCTTTTATAATAATTCCTTTACTAACTAAAGTCTCTTTAAATACACTAAGAAAAAACATTGTAGGATCGGAAATTGAAACATGCTCGACATACGGCTGACTATTGATTCTTATTCTGCCGGATACTAAAATCAGATTGGTCCCTTGTGTTCTAGAAACAGATATTGATTGTGTAGAATTTTGATCAACTGTAATTACTTTTGATGCGATTGACACATGCTGTGTATTTGGTGTAATCGAAATCTTTGCGGGAAAATTTAATTCCCCCGGTTCAATTCTAATTTCTATTGAATTGTCATTGAAGCTAAGCGCACCGGATGGAGCCGAAAACCAACTCCATTCATAATCCGAAAGCCAGCCCTTACCGTGACCGATGTTGTCGAAAACTGAATCGTCCCCATAAATATTACCTGTAATTTCCTTTATCCCGTATGCAAGTAATGTATCAGCCCACTCTTCAAATAGTTTTGTTGGTTCGCCGGAGTAAAACCTATTTGATATTGTAGGATCGCCTGAACCTTGAATGATTAAATCACCATTCAAGATACCGTTTCTTATTTCTCCGTTTGCTAGAATATTTGTTTCATAGGAGTAGTCGGCACCTAATAAAATCAACGCCGCTGCCGAAGTGAATAACTTCATGTTTGAAGCGGGAATAAACAATTTATCGGCGTTTCGTTTGTAAATTACTTCACCCGTTTTCAACGATTTTATAAGAACACCCCAAATTGCGCTGCTGAAATTTTGATCGTTAAAAGAATCATCCAATTGGTTGCGGAGTTCATTCAACGAAAATAAATTCTGCTGTGTCTTTCGCTCCAAAGTAGAGTCTCTTTGCGGAAAAATTAAGCCTGCAGTCAATAAAAATATTAGTAAAATTCTATTTGCCATATTCTTTATAAATTCTTTCAATTTCTGAATATGCCATTTTTCTATACGCGCCGGGGGGCATACCTTTAACATTTATGCCTCCGAAATTTTCACGTTCCAAATGGTTTACAAAATATCCAAGTGTAACAAACATTCTTTTTACAAAATGATTTCTGCCTTCAACAACTACTACTCTAACTTTGTTCTTAACTTTTTTATGCACAAAAGAGATTGAGACAAATTTGCTTCTTCTTTTATCTAAAAAAATACCTTTTAAGAATTTCAATTTATCTTCTTCTTCAAGGTCCCTGTTTAACGTAGCAACATATTCGCGCGGTACATGATTTGTCGGATGAGTAAAAAAGTTGGCGAAATCGCCGTCGTTTGTTAATAATAAAACTCCTGTTGTGTCGTAATCCAAACGCCCGACGGGAAATATTTTTTGATGAACTTTTATAAGATCGGTTACGGTCTTTCTTCCCTTTTCGTCATCTGTAGTTGTAACATAACCTTTAGGTTTGTTAAGTACGAAATAAACTTTTTTCTGCGGCTTAATTTTCTCGCCGTCAACTTTTACAATATCGGTTTCATCGTCAACTACAAAAGACAATTCGGAAACAGTTTTGTTGTTAACCGAAACTCTTCCTGTAGTAATAAATTCTTCGGATTTTCTACGCGAAGCAATTCCGCTTTCAGATAAAAATTTATTCAGCCGTGTTTTCACTATCGTCTTCCATATTATTTTCTTCAATCATTTCAGTATTGCCATCTTCATTCTCAGCTATTTCCTCTTCCATTTTTTCTTCCATGCCTATCATCATAATTCTTCTTTTCTGTTCTAGGAAATCTTCGTCTTTCATAATTTCATCAATTTCGCGCGGCTTCGGTAAATCGGTAATATTTCTCAAACCAAAATATTTTAGAAATTCGTCTGTTGTAATGTAGAGCAACGGTCTTCCTACAGTATCCGCCCTGCCTTGAATAGTGATAAGATTTTTTTCGAGCAAAGTATTTAATGTATAATCCGAATTAACACCGCGGATAGTTTCAAGTTCAGGTTTTGTTAAGGGCTGCTTATAAGCAATAATAGCAAGGGTTTCAAGCGCTGCCTGACTTAAACGGCGTTTGCTTTTCTCGGTTGAGAGATAACCGACATATTTTGCATTATCGGGTTTTGTAGCATAAACAAATCCGCCGGCAATTTTTAGAATAGTGAAAGCATTCCCGTTTTGTTCATATTTTGAATTAAGCTCATCAACAGTGTTTTCAATTTCTTTTTCGTTAATATCTACATCGTTTCCGTCAATACCTTTTATTGCTGTTAATATTTCTTTCGGCGGCAGAGGATCGTCCGAGGCAAAAATTAAAGCTTCTATTACCGATATATAAATATTATCCATTCTGTAATCCGTAAATAGTGAAATCATTTAATGTGTGCGATTCGCGTAAGCCGATTTTACCTGCTTTTACAAGTTCCAACATCGCAATGAAAGTAACAACAATTTTAAATTTGTCGATTATATCGGTCATCAGTTCTATAAAATTGATGTGGCTTTTGCCTTCAAGTTTTGTAGTAATGTAATCCATCTGCTCATCAATTGTAACGTTGAACTTTTTGATTTGATGAACCGGTTCGGCGGGTTTTTCCATCATTACTTTTTTGAATGCTTTGATCAAGTCGTAAATTGTTATGTTTTTTAAAAGCACTCCTAAATCATGTGTAGCTTGTTTTGCATCTTCCTCAAAATTACCGCGGTAATTATAATTGCGCATGTTGGATTCCATAAAACTCATTTCTTCCGACATTTCTTTATACCGCTTGTATTCAAGTAGAGCTTTAACAAGATCGGCGCGCGGGTCAATCTCCTCGCCCTTTTCATCAACTTCTTTCGGCAAAAGCATTTTCACTTTAATCTGCATTAAAGTTGCGGCCATCAAAATAAAATCTCCTGCAACTTCCAAATCGAGTTGTTCGAGAAGCTGCATGTATTCCATAAATTCCCTTGTGATTTTCGAGATTGGAATATCATAAATATCAAGCTCATCTCTCTTTATAAAGAAGAGCAGCAAATCGAGCGGACCTTCGAATTGTGAAAGATGGATCTTGTACATTAACCCAACTTCATTTTGTTGTGAACTTCATCCATTGTTACAATAGCTGCTTCTTTTGCTTTCTTTTCACCTTGTGCTAAAATATCTTTAACTACATCAATATTGTTTTCGTAATATTTTCTTCTCTCAATTATCGGCGCAAGGAATTTATTCATTTTTTCAGCGCAGTTTGTTTTACACGCAACACATCCGAGAGCACCGCTACGGCAGTCGTTTTCAATCTGAGGAATTTCTTCCGGGTTAAACTTTTTGTGATATGTAAAAACCAAGCACACTTCGGGTCTGCCGGGATCGTTCTTTCTTAATTTCTGCGGATCGGTAACGGCTTTTCTTAATTTTTGATTTACAATTTCCGGTTCATCCGATAATAAAATTGTATTGCCCAAAGATTTACTCATCTTCGCGTCCCCGTCCAAACCGGGTAATCTTGCAAAGTTTGTTAATAAAGCATCCGGTTCTGCAAAAACTTCTCCGTACTGGTTGTTGAATTTGCGAGCAACTTCGCGTGTTATTTCAACATGAGGGACTTGGTCCTCGCCGACAGGTACAGCTTGCCCTTTGTACAATAAAATATCTGCAGCTTGAAGTACAGGATAACCAAGATGACCGTAAATTACATTTTCAATATTCAAATCGCGGACTTGTTCTTTTAATGTTGGGTTACGTTCCAATCTTGCCTTTGTAATCAGCATCGAAAAAATCAAGAATAGCTCCGCGTGTTCTTTAATTTGAGATTGTCTGAAAAAAGGTGATTTGTCCGGGCTTAAGCCGGTAGCAAGCCAATCAATTACCATATCAATTGTGTTGTTGTAGATTTGATCAGTAGATAAATCAGTGGTTAAAACATGATAATCTGCTATTAAATGATAGCTTTCGTATTCGTCCTGAAGTTTAATCCAGTTTTCGAGAGCGCCGACGTAATGACCGATATGGAGTTTTCCAGTCGGACGCATTCCGCTTAAAATTCGTTTTTTCATAATAGAATATATTTCCGGTTATTGAACGGTGCAAAAATAATGAAAAATTCAGTTACATCCGCTTTGAAGTGGTTTTACTAATGGAATAAATATGGTTTCCATGTTTCCTCCAGTCTCCCGACGGTAGATTTAATGAATAAAATATGGTTTGGCGTATATGGCTTTATTCTTAGCTTAAAATTAGCTTCTTCCAAAGTTCTGTCGCCTTTACGGTTGTTACACGGCAAACATGCAGCTACAAGATTATCCCAACTGTCGTCCCCGCCTTTTGATTTTGGGATTATATGGTCAATTGTTAAAGGTAAATCCGCACGACCGCAATAAGCGCATTTATGACCATCGCGTTTTAGAATATTTCTTCTTGTTAGAATAATTTTTTTATACGGCACTTTGATATAATCATTTAACCTGATAACACTCGGCCACTCGAAAGCAGATTTAACAGTATGAATTTTTTTCTTTTGGTTATCTACGACTAGCTCGGCTTTACCGAGAATTATCAATACAATTGCCTTTTTGACATTGCAGATAGTCAGTGGTTCATAGCTTTGGTTGAGAAGAAGAACTTTTGCGTTAAGCGATCCGTTTGCAGCAAACTTCCTTTCGAAGACTTACCTCCCAAATGAAATCCCTTGTAAAATAAAGATTTTATATCATTACCCTTTCGAGTTGGGTACAAATATCGCAATTAAAACTAATTAATGAAAGAGCTAATTATTTCTTTTTGTAATAATACCGCCGCATAAAACATAACCCATCTCATCGGAATAACGGATTTTACAAAAAACAATTTCGCCTTTTTTCAATTCATCTTTGCTTACATAATTTATATCGTTTGCAAAAACCATATCTTCCAATAATTCATTCTTGTCTGCAATTTCAACAATGTTATTTTTGTTATCAATATTTTTAACATATACCGGTGTGCCAAGCGAAATTCCGAGTCCGCGTCTTTGTCCAACAGTATAAAAAGGAATTCCCCTATGATTTCCGACTTTCTTTCCGTGATAAACAATATCACCGCTTTCAATTTTATCAATAACATCAGGGATCCTTTCGCGAAGAAATCTTTCATAATTATCATCGGCAACAAAACATATTTCCTGGCTATCGGGTTTTGAAGCTGTTTTCAAACCAAATTCTTCCGCAAGTTTTCTAACTTCTATTTTATCCAAGTTGCCGAGCGGGAATAAAGTTCTGCTCAAACTTTCCTGTGTTAATCCCCACAAAGCATAAGTTTGATCTTTCCTGTTATCTTTCGAATAACGCAGAGAATATCTGTTTAATGTTTCGTTAAATTCCACAACTGCATAATGACCAGTAGCAACATATTTCGCATCGAGCGAGTCAGCTTTTTTAAGTAGTTCTTCCCACTTGATTTTGC
>CAZRMG010000054.1:10628-10894 GCA_964601095.1 uncultured Melioribacteraceae bacterium
ACATTTTTCGCGTCGAAAATTGCATCGAGAGAGCAACAGCCGGATTCATGTTTAGGCGCACCGCCGACTTCCATAAATCCCCAAGTTTTCATCGTAATGCCTATTACTTCGTATCCTTGTTTATGCAAAAGTGCAGCTGCCACGGATGAATCAACACCGCCGCTCATAGCAACTATTACTCGTTTTTCGTTCAAATTCGCCTTTCTTATTAAGACTATTAATCCTTTAACAGCAAATATATGGATTTAGTTTTGTTTGAAAAAATT
>CAZRMG010000055.1:0-10814 GCA_964601095.1 uncultured Melioribacteraceae bacterium
TGTACGGATGTACACTTTCACTTTTCTCAAATTGGTACCCGCGTTATAATATAAAATGGAATTCAATTAATCTTACAGAGCCCAAAAATATTCTTAACTATGTTAATGAAAAAACGCGCGTAGTTTACTTTGAAACACCTGCAAACCCAAATATGGAAATTATAGATATTAAGGAAGTTCGAAGTATTGTTGACGAAATTAACAAAGACCGGAACGAACAGAATAAAATCTATATTGTAATTGATAATACTTTTGCCACGCCGTTTTGCCAGCGTCCTTTGGAGTTCGGCGCCGATTTTGTTGTACATTCCTTAACAAAAGGTATAGCCGGTTTTGGTACCGATATGGGCGGAGTTGTAATAGGGAAGAAAAAATATCAAACCATTCTTCAACTTTATAGAAAAGATTTTGGCGCTGTTTTAAATCCTAAAAGTGCATGGTCTATTTTAACTTTCGGATTACCAAGTCTGGCGCTTAGGCAAAAACATATCATAAATTCAGCTACAAAAATTGCAGAGTTTTTAAATCAACATCCCAAGGTTGAATTTGTGAATTATCCCGGTTTAAAAAGTTTTAAATACTATGAAACTGCAAAAAAGCAAATGATAGATTTTGACGGCAACTTTGCACCAGGCGGAATGATTTTATTTGTTCTGAAGGGCAGTTCTCCAGCCGAAAGCAAAGAGAACGGTAGAAAATTTATGGACTTTGTTGCAAATAGTGCTTACACAATGACACTCGCTGTTAGTCTTGGTCATACACGAACATTAATTGAACACCCGGCTTCCATGACGCATTCGGTTGTACCGCCAGAAAAACTTGCGGAAAGAAGAATTGATGCCGGAGGAATACGGCTCGCTATTGGTTTAGAAAATGCAGATGATATTATTTATGATCTTGATAAATCCTTAAAAGTTATTTAATTCTTCAAACCCTTCCTTTGGGGAAGGGTATTTCTTCCGGATAAAAATGCAGATTATAACTAGCGAATTATTTAAAAAATTTCCCGAATTAATTTTCGGATTCTCTACCAAAATAGGATTGAATCGTAAAGAACCTTTCTTTTTTAATCTCTCACATAATGTAGGTGATGATAAGAATGTTGTTGATGAAAATAGAGAAGTTTTTTTTAATTCTATCGGGCTCACTACCGGGCAGATTACCTTTCAGAAACAAGTTCACGGTGATAGTATAAAATTTGTTGAAAGTAGCGGTTTTATCGGTGAGAGCGATGCTATGATTACAAAGTTTACCGGAATAGGTCTTGCAATTTCTTCGGCTGATTGTACTCCAATTTTTATATACGATAACGAAAATAAAATTATAGCGGCTGTTCATTCGGGGTGGAGAAGTACACAAAAGAAAATTCTCAAGAAAACTTTGAATAATCTTTCGCACCATTTCAATTCAAAACCGGAAAAATTATTTTGTTACATCGGGCCGTCAATTTCACAAAAAAATTATGAAGTAGGTAGTGAAGTAGCAGTTTTATTTGACACAAAATATTTGTTAATAAATAGGTCGGATGATAATTCAAATAAAATTTTTCTTGATGTAAAACAGGCAAACATAGACATGCTTTTGGAATTCGGAATTCCGAATAATCAAATAGAAGTATCCCCGCTTTGCAGTTTTAGTGAAAAGGATTTGCTTCATTCATTTAGGCGCGATGGAAATCTATCCGGCAGGGCTCTCGGTGTTTTAGCCATGAAGGGTTAACATGATACACGATAGATTCAAAATTGGTTTTGGCTTCACTCTTATCTGCATGATTTGGGGATCAACCTGGCTTGTTATAAGGATTGGTTTAAACTCGCTCACCCCGATAATTTCAGCGGGCATCAGATTTTTATTAGCTTCTTTAATAATATTGGCAGTCATAAAAATTAAAAGAATAAAATTGCAGACTGATTCAATTTCCCTAAAGTTATACGTTTTTCTTGGTTTCTTTGCTTTTACAATTCCATACGGTTTGGTTTATTGGGCAGAGCAATATATACCATCAGGTTTAACATCTATACTTTTTGCGATAATGCCGTTTAGTATAATTTTATTTACGCATTTATTGATAAAAGATAATGTGATTACACCTAATCAAATAATAGGAGTGATAATTGGTTTTATAGGCGTGGTAATAATTTTTTCTGATAATTTGAGAATAGAAATTTCATTATACTTTTTCGGAATGTTGGCTGCGTTATCAAGTGCGTTAATTCAAGCATTTGTCGCTGTAATTATTAAAAAACACGGTAAACATCTTCACCCTCTTTCAATGAATTTTATACCATTATTAATGGGCGGAATAATAATGATTCCCGCCGGTTTAATTTTTGAAGACAAATCTTCCTGGAATTTTAATATAACAGCCATAAGTTCAATAGTGTATTTAGCTTTATTCGGTACGGTTGTAACATTCACAATATATTATTGGCTTATCAAAAAAATGAACATTGTAATACTTTCATTAAATGCATTTATTACTCCTGTTGTAGCTGTTATACTTGGATGGATAATCCTAGATGAAAAACTTTCCTTCCAGGTTATGGCGGGCAGCTTATTGGTGTTTATTGGAATATTATTTGCTAACTTGCGACAGCTTTTAAATTATTTTGAATCAAAAAAGAAAAATCTATATTCATGATAAATATTATTAGAATTAAAAACGCGAGTTTTTACGCTTATCACGGCGCGTTGCAGGAAGAACAAAATATTGGCGGTAAGTTCGAGGCGGATGTTGATATTTATACCGACTTTTCCGAAGCCGTAATTAATGATGATTTAAAAAAAACAATCAATTACGAAGAAGTTTATAAGTTCATGAATAAAATTGTTCATGAAAAGAAATATTTTTTAATTGAAACTTTGTGCTTTACAATTGCCGACGAGTTGTTAAAAAAATATAAAAATGTAAGTAAAATATCGGTTCGCGTTCGCAAACATCATGTTCCGGTTGGAGGTGTGATGGATTGTGTGGAAGCCGAAGTTATTAAAGAGAATGGAAAATAAAGTTTTTATCGGGCTTGGCTCAAATATAGGGAACAGATTAAATCAAATTAGGAGAGCTGCCCGGTTATTAAACGAATGCGGCGAATGTATTGTCGAAAGCACCTCATCTGTGTATGAATCGAAACCGATCAGCGGGGGCAACCAGGACAATTACTATAATGCTGTTGTTTTAATTAGGACTTTTTTATTACCGGAAAAACTAATAAAGCTAACACAGTTTATTGAACGATTTCTCGGAAGAAAAGCAACCGAAATTAAATGGGCACCGCGGGAAATTGATATTGATATTCTTTTTTATAATCAGTTAATTTATAACAAAGATGATTTGATAATACCTCATCCGGAAATATTGAATAGAGATTTTGTGTTGGTTCCACTAAAAGAAATTACTGATGATTTAGTACATCCGGTTCTTAATAAAAAAATATCGGGGATGGATTTTTCCGGTATTGAAAAAAATATAATCTGTAAATTTGATTATCCAATAATATAAAATTTACCGTGAGTGAATTAAGATACATTGCTATTGAAGGTGTTATCGGCGCCGGGAAAACATCTTTAGCGCACAAAGTTGCCGATAAACTTGGAGCGAATTTAATCCTTGAAGAATTTGAGGAAAACCCTTTTTTAGAAAAATTTTATGAAGATAGACGAAGATTCGCATTCCAAACACAAATGTTTTTTTTAATTAACCGGTATAAACAACAACTTCAGTTAAACCAGCAGGAATTGTTTTCCAAATTCATTGTCTCGGATTATATATTCGAAAAAGACAGAATCTTTGCATACTTAAATCTTTCCGCCGATGAAATTAAACTTTACGAAAGTATTTTCCCTTTGCTTGAAAGGGATATTCCCCGTCCGGATCTTGTGATTTTTTTGCAATCGAATACCGACCGTTTAATAACAAATGTAAAAACACGTGCGCGTAAAATTGAAACCAACCTAACGCGAGGTTATCTTGCCGAACTTTCCGAGGCATATAATAATTTCTTTTTTAAATACAGCAATACTCCGCTTTTAATTGTTAATACTTCCGATATTGATTTTGTTAATAATGAAGATGATTTTCACGAGTTATATACTCAAATATTTAGAGAAGATAGGGGATTTATAGAATATTTTAATCCGGAGGTAAAAAGCTAACAATGGGATTTTTTAGAATTATTATTTGGAGTTTGATCTTTTATTTTATTTATAAGACTGCCGTAAAATTGATGAAAATATTTTCGGAGAATCGCAGATCCGATGAAATAGATGATCGTGTAAAAAAAATGAAATATGAAATTAAGAAGGATGATATTATCGAAGCTAAATTCGAAGATATCGGAGTTAAAGATAAATCAAAAAATAGTGCTTAATGCCCCGTCAAAATTTCGTTAATAGATTTTCTTATAAAATTCTTCGTAAAATCCTTTCGGCTTCCGAAGAGAAAAGTTATAAGTCGGATGAACCCGAAAAGGTGTTAATCGTTCGCCAGCATAATCAATTTGGTGATTTATTAGCCAGCGTTTCACTTTTCCGTGCCGTTAAGGAAACTTATCCTGACTGCAAAGTTACACTTATTGCGAGCCCTGAAAATTTTTTTGCGGTTGACAAAAACGAATTCATAGACGAATTGTTCGTTTTCGATAAAAGACAATTCTTTAATCCGTTCTATTTCATCAAGCTAAAAAAAATTATCACACAAAAATTTGATTTGGCAATAGTTCCGGCTACGGTTGCAATTTCGAAAACAAGCTGCATCATTGCTGCTCTATCCGATGCTAAATTTAAAATTGGTCCTAAATCTCTCGACGGCAATGAAAATCCTTTTAGTTTTGTTTTTAATCAAAGTGTTGTGCTAAATTGGAAAAAATGCCCGGATGCGCATGTTTCGGATTTTATACTCGATGTTATCCGGCCCATTGGAATAAAAACCAAAAATTATGGCACATCGGTTAAATATGACGAAATGGATGTTGAATGTGCCGATGAATTTTTAACCACCTTAAATGTTGGAAAAAATGATTACATAATCGGGTTTCATATCGGTGCAGGTAAACCTCCGAATCGCTGGCCGCTTGAAAAATTCATAAAGCTAATTTATCTGCTTGCGCAGTATCATCCAATTAAAATTTATTTTACGGGAACAGAAGCGGATAAAGATGAAATTGACTACATACAACTTAATCTTGGATTTGAAGCAGGTTATTTTTTAAATAAAACGATACCGCAGTTATCTGCTTTGATTTCTAAAAGTGATTTATTTATCACGAACGATACCGGAGTTATGCATGTGGCCGGTGCAACTAAAACGCCGCAAATTTCAATTTTCGGTCCTACAAATCCTTTTAACTGGGCGCCGATAGGTGATAATAAATATTTTTTAAAACGATCTGAACTTGTCGGCGATATTGAAGTTGAAGAAGTATTCAACATTTGTAAATATATATTCGAGAAAAAATAATTTTGCCTAATCAAACTAAACAAAATATTGCAGCGATAGATGTCGGTACAAATTCATTTCATCTAATAGTTGTACAAGTAAAAGATAACGGTAACTTTGAAATCATCGACCGGGAGAAGGAAGTAATACGATTAAGCGAAGGCAGCGGCGGCGACATAAAGCTTATTAAACATGATGCTGTTATAAGAGCGATTAATGCTTTGAAAAGATTTAAGGGAATTGCCGACTCGCATAATGCTACGGTTAGGGCAGTAGCAACAAGTGCGGTTCGGGAGTCACACAATAAAAATGAATTTATAAAAGAAGCTTTTGAAAAAACAGGAATAGAGATTGAGGTAATCAGCGGTTACGAAGAGGCCCGATTAATTTATCTTGGGGTTTTAAAAGCTGTTCCAATATTCAATAAAAAAGCTTTAGTATTTGATATCGGGGGAGGAAGCACTGAATTTATAATAGGTAAGAAAGGCATATCACTATATACAATGAGCACAAAAATAGGCGCTGTTCGTCTCGCTCAAAAATTTTTCCCGGATTTTATTGTTACGGATTCTCGAATAAAAGAATGCGCCAAATGGGTTGAGGGTGAACTTTACCAAGTGGCCGAAGCAATTAAGAATGAAGGATTCCAAATTTGCGTGGGTTCGTCAGGTACCATCATGTCTGCAGGATTTATGATAAATGCCATGCGAAACAAATCGACAAGCGGCAACGGATTATTAAACAATTTCGAGTTCACTAGGTATGAATTGGAAAAAGTTGCCTCGGAAGTTTTATCGCGTAAAACAATTGAGAAGCGGAAAAAGATTCCAGGATTAGATGAAAAACGTGCGGATATTATTCCAGCCGGAATTATTATTCTTAAAACAATTTTCGAATTGTTCGGCATCGAAAAGATGACAATTTCAGGGTATGCTTTACGCGAAGGCACAATTATCGATTCACTTCAAAAAAAACATGAAGGTACAAATTCGCCTACATTTGAAGATATTAGAAAACAAAGTGTAAAGCAGCTTGCAGAATCCTGCCGTAATGATGTAGGACATTCGCGGCACACAGCCGATTTGGCATTAAGTATTTACGACCAACTAAAAAATCTTCATAAATTGGATGACGAATGCAGAGAGTATCTCGAGGCCGCCGCTATACTTCATGATGTTGGACATCATATTTCACAATCGAATCATCATCATCATAGTTATTATATAATTAAAAACAGCGAGCTTCTCGGTTTCAATGAAAATGAAATTGATATTATTGCCCACACTGCCCGATATCATAGAAAAAGTCACCCAAAAAATTCCCATAATGATTTTGGAGAACTTCCTGTCAAAACACAGTTTATTATAAAAAAGCTTTCATCCATTTTACGCATTGCCGACTCGTTTGACAGAACACATAAAATGATAGTGAAGAATATAGAGTGTAGAGTGAAGAGTGGTAGAGTTGAATTGATTTTGGATGTTAAAAAAGATGAAAATCCTGAAATTGAACTCTGGAATTTGGAGCGAAGAAAAGGATTGTTCGAAGAAGTTTTTAATAAGAAAATTGTTGTAAAACAAAAATAAATTACCGGTTAAAACAAAACTAATCGCTTTTTAATTCATGCGTGTGTTCATCATATTTGCCTTTGAGTTCATCTTTCTTGGTACCCTTCCATAAAGGTACATTATCATTATATGCAGCTCTGCCAATCATATGAGCGGCAACTGGAGCCGTTAACAATAAGAATGAAATTATTATTATGAGTCGACTAACAATTCCAATTTCCCAAAAATGAATTGCGGTACCCAACAAAACGAATCCCACACCAAGAGTTGCAGCTTTTGTTGTGGCAGACATACGCATATACAAATCTGGCATACGTAGTAAACCGATGGAAGAAATTAAAATCATTATTGAACCAATCACTATAAATATAATACTGAAAAATTCTTTCACTTTCTGGAACTCCTTTCAAGATAATATGCAAAAGCTACAGTACTTAAGAAAGTAAGCAAAGCTAGAACAATTCCAACATCCAAAATATTTACTGAATTTGTTATAACGGCGTACACTGCAAAAAAAGAAATCCCGATTGAAGTCAAAAGATCCAAAGCGACTATACGATCCTCTATTGTTGGTCCTTTTGCAAGGCGAATAAATACAATAAATATTGCTATTGTAATAACCGGTAAAGCAAAATATGTGGCAACACTTTCTAACATTATCTTGTTATTTCCATAAGTTTTTTCTCGAATCCGTTTTTTAATTCGCTTATAAATTCTTCGGCGTTATCAACATACATAGAATGTATATACATTGTTTTATTATCGGCAGACACATCCAAAGTTAATGTTCCAGGGGTAAGCGTTACAATGTTAGCCAGCATAGCAATTTCGTAATTTCTATCTATTGTTAGAGGAACAGCAATAATAGCCGGTTTCATTCTGTGTCGCGGAGTTACAATGTCGACAGTAACTTTAATATTTGCTACAATCAATTGATAGAGGAAATAAAAAATGAAATCAATGATTTTAGGAATTTTATTAAGATACGAAGAAGTTGAAGTCGCATATCGGCTAATCCACAATATCAAGAAACTTATTATAAAGCCCTCGATAAAGTTTATGAATTCCAAATTGCCCGTTAAGAACATCCATGCGAGAGCTAATAAAATATTTAATAAAAGTCCGTTCATTTTAATTTCCTAATACAGCATTAATATATTCTTGCGGGTTAAGCAATTGGTCAGCGGCTTTTTGTGCTACATCAAAAAACGGTTCAACATTTAAACCGATTGTAATAGTTATTAACGCCAGCAGTACTATCGGTAAAAACAAAAGTATTTTTTTTAATGCAGGGATTGCAATTAATTCTTTTTGGTCTTCGGAGGGAGAATCTTTCCAAAATGCTTCATTCCAAATTTTAATCATAGAAAATAAAGTAAGGAATCCAACGAATAATGAAACGGCTACAATTAAAAACTCTTTTGCTTCAATACCTGCTTTTATAACTATAAACTTTGCCCAAAAACCCGATAGCGGTGGAATGCCTGCAAGTGATAAAGCCGGTATTAAAAACAACAATCCAAATACAGGATAAAGTTTATATAAACCGCCAAGCTCTTTTAAGTTATATGTTCCCTTAAATCTGTTCACAATTCCACTAATAAAAAATAAATTTGTTTTTACAATGATGTGATGAATAATGTAAAATATCGCGCCCGTGATTGCTAATCTTGTATATAAACCAAGTCCCATTGTCATATAGCCGATTTGACTAATAATATGGAATGAAAGCACTCTTCTAAATTCCATTTGAGTCGCCGCGCCGAATACGCCCATCAACATTGTAAAGCCGGAAATGATTAGTATTAATGTATGAGTAAGATTAACATCATTAACAAAAATAAGTGTGAATACTCTTATAAGAGAATAGACGCCTACTTTAGTTAATAAGCCCGCAAATATTGCCGATACAGCATAAGGTGGAGTATGATATGAAGCGGGCAGCCAAAAGAAAAGTGGAAATACAGCAGACTTAATTCCAAATGCAACTAAAAATAGTATTGAAACCGTTGTTGTAATACTTGATTTACTGAGCATTGGAATTTTACGCGCAAGATCCGCCATATTAAGAGTTCCTGTCAATCCGTATAATATTCCAACACCTGCAAGGAAAAGGGCAGACGACAATAAATTTAATGTTACATATTTTATAGCACCTTCAAGTTGTTCCCGTTTGCTACCGAGGGCAAGAAGTACAAAAGAGCTTATAAGCATTACTTCGAACCATACATATAAATTAAATATATCGCCTGTTAAAAATGCCCCGTTAATACCCATCAGTAAAATTTGCAAAAGCGGATAGTAGCCAAATTTCTGCCGTTCTTCATCCATAGTTGCAAGCGAGTATACAGATGTTGAAAAGTTTATTACCGAAGTTATTGCAACCATTATAGCACTTAATAGATCTGATACTAACGTAATTCCAAATGGGGCAGTCCAATCACCAATGTTTAAGGATTGAATACCTTCGTTTAATACCTTATCAAAAAGAAAATATGCAATAATTATTGATGCAATAGAGCTAATTAGATTTAATACTCTATGAACTTTGTGGTTCTTCCAAAAAAGCATCATTAAGATTGCAAAAGAAAAAGGTAATATAATTGGCGCCGCTAATAACATAGTCTAGTAGTTTTCCGTTTCGTCAGTAGATTTCATTTCATCCAAATTATCAGTGCTGCTTGTTTGATAAGCTCGTTTAAATAATACAATTGCAAATGCTTGGACTCCAAAACCGATTACAATTGCTGTTAATATTAAAGCTTGGGGCAGCGGATCGGCAAATGGTTCTGTAATTGTACCATCAGCATTAATGAATGCTGGTCTTCCGCTTGTGATTCTTCCGACAAGGAATATTAATAAGTTAGCGGCATGGCCTAATAAAATTAATCCGAGAATTACTTTAACGAAACTTTGACGCATCATGAGGTATAATCCGCCCGTATATAATGTGCCGATAACAAATACTAAAATTAATTCCATCACAAATCCTGTTCAGCTAAGGAAAAAATAATTTTAGTTACAATACCAAGTACAAGAAAATATACGCCGACATCGAACAACAAAGGAGTACCAAGTTTGCCGATTACAGGGAATTCGTTTTCAAGCCATAAACCTTTCATGAATACCTCGCCAAAAAATAACGATACTAATCCACTGCAAAGTGCAATTGATAACCCAACAGCAATTAATAGAATAGGATCTATTTTCAAAAAATTTTTTGCTTCATCTATACCATTGGCAATAACAAATAGTGCATACGCAGATGCTGCAATTAATCCTCCTACAAAACCGCCGCCGGGTTCGTTATGACCTCTTAATAAAAGGAAAAATGAAAAAATTAATAACAATGGTGTTAAGTATTTCACAGACGTAGATAGTATGATCGAGTTTTTCAAATTTATTTCTCCTTTTTTCCAAGTTGAAGGAGTGAATAAACACCAACCGCAGCTATCGCCAAAACTGTTATTTCGCCTAATGTATCTAATGCTCTAAAATCCACCAGAATAACATTCACAATATTTTTACCTTTGCCAAGAGGTAAACTATTTTCGGCAAAATAATTTTTTAATTCCGATGTAAGAGGTTCTGCTATAACTATTAAACTAATTACGCTAATTAATAATCCGCCTGAACCTGCTATTAAAATATCTCTTATTCTTCTTTTTGTAGAAGAGACGGGGAGATATTTGGGTAGTTTATATATTACCAGAACAAAAATAATAACTGTCAATGTTTCAATTGCAAATTGAGTCATTGCCAGATCAGGGGCACTGTACATAAGGAAGATTAGCGCTACTAAATATCCGACA
>CAZRMG010000056.1:0-10710 GCA_964601095.1 uncultured Melioribacteraceae bacterium
TTCCGATGGACCGGAAGAATTATAAGACCGTACTTTATAGAAATAATCTGTAAAGGCAGATAAACCCGAATCATCAGTACTAATTGTATTTGGCGGCATTGTCTTTATTTTCTGATACGTTCCGCTTCCGCCTACTTTACGCCAAAGCTCGAAACCGGTTTCATTTTTGATATTATCTGCATCCCATAACAAATTCACGGCAAAATCATTTAGTTTACTCAACATTAAATTTGTCGGTGCGCCTGGAACGCTATCGCGTACAACAATATCTTCCTGCAAATCGCTTTCTTTTGATTTATTGGATTTGTTATAAACCTTTACCATGTATTTGATTTTTGAGCCGATCAATTTTGAATCAACTGTAATATAAATTTCAGGATTAGTTCCATCCGAATTCTGCTCAAATCTTTGAACATATTTTTCGTTTAGATAAACTTCATAAAAAGAAAGACCGGTTCCGCCGCTTCCATCTGCGGCCTGATATGAAACAATATTCTTACCAACACTTACGGAATCTCCCGAAGTGGGATCATCAATAATAATTGACGGAGTAGCGTTTGAAGTTTGCTGATTGTCGGTTAAAGATTCGACACAACCGTTTGTTACAATCAGTAACAAGAGGAATACAAGAACTAAGTAGTTTATGGTATTTTTTTTCACAGTATAATTATTTTTATAATTAACGTTGATTAATTTAACAATTTTTTTATGTTAAATAATATATGACTCTAATAAATTGAAAATAATGAAGTTAGTTCGGCTGGTCAATTCATATCTAAGTTTTGTTATTAATTTAATCAACTATCAATATTTTCAAAATCCACCAACAACGAACGTGTTTCGTGAGGCTCCATCCTATCCATATAAAAATACAAAGTCTGTGAATCGTTCTTTAATTCATAACGGGGAATTTGCGTGTTTAGAATATCGGAACTTACAGATATATTTTTAATTCTTTTATTTAGATTAATTTGCACAACAATATCTTCCGTAACTTTATCAGAGGGATTGTTTAATTCCACCGCTATTCTTCTGGGACTTCTTGAATCGTATCTAACTTCAACATCCTGCCTTTTATTCCACCATGTTTTCAAACCTTGTAATGAAGTGATCCAAATATTCTTATTTTTAGCATATCTCAAAACATCGCGTACTACAGAAGCATATTGCGGTTGAAGTTGAAATTCGGAATGAACTTTAAATACATATAAACCGCCTTCGAATAAAATCCGATCAACATCTTCTTCATAAGTATATCTTTGAAAGTCGGTATTTGTCAATCCATAATTTTGAATAACTTCATAATCATCACGCGCTGTTTTTGTTATAATCATTATCGGTTTGTTATTTCTAAATCTAATTTCAGGTACGGAACGATCAGTCAGCGAGTCTGTGATTAAAAAATCATAATCATTTTCAGCCATGGCCTGCATTGTGTTATCGTCGTAATAGCCGTAAAGCGGCATAACGGCTTTGATATCTTTACCGGCAATTTTTGAAAGTGAATCTTTAGCAAATCCAAGAGTTGAAAATTGAGTGTTCTTGGAATGAAGTTTATTTACGGTATCTAAAGGAGATTCTAAAAAACCAATATCTGTAATAACTCCAATCTCCCCTTTGCCTTTTAAAGATCGTATTAAACCAGGATTTTTAAGTGCTGTTGACGGTTCTATAAAAAACGTGGCGGGATATTGATCGAAGTTAACAACGTTATAAAGATTCGTAACATTCCAAATACTTTCTTTTAATGTCGGCAGAAAAATTAAAGCAGCTTCGTAATTAGAAGGCCAATCTT
This sequence comes from uncultured Melioribacteraceae bacterium, assembly GCA_964601095.1. GTDB lineage: Bacteria > Bacteroidota > Ignavibacteria > Ignavibacteriales > Melioribacteraceae > JAEWUC01. The sequence goes on from CAZRMG010000056.1 coordinate 1,796, forward strand.
TTATAAATGCAGTCGGTTGATATGTTAGCCAATTAACGGAATTATTAAAAAGTTTTTCGAAATAAATAAAATCCTTCTGAACGCCCAGAACGGAATTAATTTCAAAACCGTACCACACGTATCTTCCTTTTCCATAAGTACCATAAGCAATGCCTGCGCTTTTTTCAATTTCTTCGCGCACCAAACCGGCTTCTTTCCGAAAATCAAACCAAAAGCTGACTTGTGTTGTTCTTGGTTCAAGTACTTCGGCATAAATTGGTCTATCCCATGTAGCAATCTTTAAAGTATAACCTGTTGGAATACCGGCAGTAATCGGCAAATTACCACGAAGAGTATGAATTTTATAAGATTCTTCAGGTTTGATTTCTTTGTTAAATTTCATGCCGAAAACTTCAGTAAAAAATTCCCATCCGCGCCATTTACCTTCGTCGGAAAATGTTGCCGGACCGCCGGATATAAATAAACTTCCACCTTGTTCCAAATATTTTTTTATTTGCGTTAGCTCTTTATCGCTCATGGATTTTGAACCGGCTAATACAATCATTTTGTAACCGAAATGTTCGCCGAGTTCAATTGTCTGATCGGAAATTATATCATAGTTGAACTTGGAATTTTTTATAAATTTTTTCCATGAATCAATATTATCACGAAGCCAAGTGCTTCCGGCAGGCAACATATTTTCAGAATATCTTGAATATAAAATCGCAACTTTGCCGGATTTGTTTGACGATGAAAGGAATGATAAATTGTCTTTTGTAGGAAGTATTTCTTTTATTTCATAGTTGCCGTAAATATTTTTAACAATAAGCAAAAAGACAAGTATTCCGCCAATAAGCAGAACCAAGCCGCTAAGGAAAATAATAAGGTAATTAACCCTGAGTCCTTTTGCTTCTTTTACCGCCACTTTAGATTATCCTCTTGCTTTTTTTCCTGCTTTGTCGGTTCAACATAACCCTCATTTGTATAACGCATAAACTTCTTCTTTTCAGTGTTACGCTGTCCGTCCGTATAACGGTTTGCATCTTGCGCCGGTTTTTGATATCTGTTATCATTTTGAGAATTGCCGACAAATGTTGGTCTTAATTCCGGTCCTTTTAATTCTTCATGTTGGTATTGCTGCTGTCTCTGATAATCATAACCGAATTCTTGTTGTGGCTGCATAACTTCAAAAGTTCTTCGACCGGACTTTTCAAGTACTGTTTGAGGAGCAGTCAACGGTGCAGGTGTTACTAATTCCGCAGGAATAGCAGATGGCTGAGGAGCTTGTGTGGCAACGCCTTTGCGTTCTCTAACTTTATATAAAATGTACGCGCCCACTGCTAAAATAAATGTTGAAATTGTAGCAACAAGAATGATTAGCGAAAGAATTGGAATTAATTCCATTGTAACCTCAAATTAAAATTATCTATTACCGGCTGCATTAGCCGCCGGTTTTGCTGAAGGTGTATTGCCAATACCTGTTCTTTCTAATTTACCCCAGGTCATTCTTACACCCAGAAATTCTTCAATAGTAGCCATTGCTTTTGTAACATCAATGAGAAGAATAAAAATTAAACGATAAACTATAGCATAAGGGACAAGGCGGAATTCCTCCTTTTCGGCTGCAATACAATACACTGCAGCCATTAAATCAAGTACGGCAATTCCTATCCACCATAAAAATATAAAACTGGACATGCCATAAAACAGCGCTACAATAATAAAATAAAGATTAACAAAAATATTCATTGCAGGCCAAATTAAAGCTTCGTAGAACATAGACCATAAAACAAAACTGTTATTAAAATTCATTGTAGGATTATAGAGATATTTTTTATGTTTCCTAACGGCTTGCAAAATTCCCCTCGTCCAACGGTATCTTTGTTTCAATAATTGGTATATTGTTTCAGGCGCTTCAGTATATGCTACAGCATTTGGTTCATAAACTATTTTCCATCCCTTCGCAAGAATTTTTAGAGTAACATCGGCATCTTCGGCAAAAGTATCACTTGAATAAAATCCCGCATCCCTTAAAGCAGTTTTTCTGAATAGACCAATTGGTCCTGGTATAATATTTACCAATTGTAAAAATCCCTGTGCACTTCTGGCCATATTTAAACCTTCTAAATATTCCAGAGCTTGAAGATCTGTCATAACTTTTTTTCTGTTTTGAACCTTAACATTACCGGCCACCGCACCTATGTACGGATCGGTAAAATGTCTTACAGCCATTCTCAAGGTATTTGTAGTTAATTGAGAATCCCCATCCATGCATAAAACAAATTGTGCGTCTGAATATTGAATCCCCGCATTAAGTGCTTTCGATTTTCCACCGTTAGGTTTATTTAGTAAAGAAACTTTAACCATTCCGTTTCTTCCTTTTTGATAACCGACAAGTGTTTCGCCGACAGCCGCGGTATCATCTGTTGAACCGTCATTTACAATAATAATTTCATAGTTGTTATAGTCAATATCCAGCAGTGATTCAATCGAAGCACGAAGAACTTTACCTTCATTAAAAACAGGAACTATAATCGAAACAAATGGGAAATACCCTTCTTTCTCCTGAACTGTATATCTTGTTATATAAAAATACGCCATGAATAACGTACCGAAATATCGAATAAGCAGAATAAACAAAAATATTACTAAGGAGACGATAGAAGAGTAAACAAAAAGTCCGCTCCATGTAAGAACAGTTAATGGGAGAGTAATAAATATTATTATTATTAAAGCAATGGAAAATAATCCCGAAATAACGATTGTTCGCAGTTTCTCTTTGCTTTGATTTCTCTTTGGCGGCTCTGTTTCTCTGTTATCAAGAGCAATTTGAAATTTTTGAAGAATGTTTTTCATATTATTCTTTACTTATTAACAAAATAACAGACCAATTAATATGCCACAAGAAAATTCGATTTTTGAGCTTAATCATTCTTTTTAATAAGACACTTTGTTTCAGCTCAAAACAATAAATTGATATTGCCTCAAAATCAGACAAATTCTTGCAAAAGATAATTTTTTATTTAAACTATTGCAAGTAAATAAGTTATTTGAAAAACTTAAAAGATTGGTGGAGAATATTCAGTTAAAATATTGCTTTATATAAGTACTATTTTCCCAATTTCGTTTCAGAATCCAAAAGAGATTTTATGAATAGTTCAGCAACTCTTTCACCACCAACCGGCGTAAAGTGAGCATAATCTTTCAAAGCCATCGGAGGAGCTGAATTAACCCATTCATTCATTGAGTTTGTTCCGCCCATAGCTTCCCAAAGATTCCAAAACGCTACTTTAGACTTTTCAACTATCTTTTTCTGTGTATTTAACAGTAACGGCACATCAGGGTTTGTAATAAATCTATTACCTTGTTTTATTGTTTTATCATTAACGCTGAACATTAATATGCTTGTATTTGGAAACGCTTTACGCAAATGTTCTATAACATTATGCATTTTATTTTCATAAACTGTATAAATTCCCCTGTTTGATGATGATACGTTATTGCCATAACTTAAAATTATTAGAGAGTAATTACACAGATTATTAAAACCCTTCAAATTATTAATTGGTATTTCAAGTAAAGAAGCGCCCGTATTTCCAGGCATCGGAAAATTATCGAGATAGACTCCGTTGCTCGATTCGAGACTAACGCCGTAAAAATACGGTTGCTTACCCGACAAAAATTTAATCTCCAAAGTTGTGGCCGAAGTTTTAGCATCAATTAACAATTCATGTACTTCCGCTCCGCTCTCAAGATTTACTTTTACAGCACTGCCGTTGTTTATTTTGTATTCTATTAATGATGATTTGTCTGCATTGCTGTAGAATAAACGTGCTATTTCAAACGATGAACTTGATTTCAAATAATTCGTTGCACGATATTTTACCCAACTGCCGGGTTTCGGCACCGCAACCGAACCGCTGATTCCGAATGGAAGTCCTTCCGGGTTGCGTGTTATTACCGCTGCATAATTCCAGTCATCAGAAAATGAATGCTCTGTGGTTAAGCGCATTCGAATATCGTTGGATTGAATTGCGAGGTAACCGGCTCCACTTCCGCCATAATTAGCTTGAAGTTTTTCGCGAATGTAAGCGCTTATTATATCGCCTTGTATTTGCGAATCGCCGAAATGAGCAATTCTTATTTTTTTATTTTTTGATTCCTTCAATGAATTGAAAAAGTATTTCAGTTGTTCAATATTTCCCGTGATTGGAACATATTTGCCTAATTCAACCGGTGAATTGTTTGCTTCTCCATTTATAAATGTGAACGAAAGATTATTCAAAGTATTGTCAATAAACTTTTGCTGTGTGTTGGATTTATTTGTTTCAGTATTATTTCCAAAAGCAAAAGATTTAAAACTTATTAAAAAAATAAAAAGGGAAAGGAAATATTTCATGTCTATTATCTTACTTTCTTATTGAAAAAATTTTTTAATAAATATTCCAGAATGCCGAAACAAAGATTGAATAAGATTGATAACTTGAATCATATCTGTAACTATTTGAAAAACTCAACCTTGCCGTTAATGTTAAACTGGGGAACGGTAAATAATTAGCTTCGCCAAACACTTCTCCAATAACATAATCTGCATTGGGCACATAACCAATTTTACCGCCGATTTTTGTTTTAAATTCCTCGTCTCTTATCAAATCATATTCACCCCAAATACTGTGCGAGGAAAAATCCTGAGGCGAATAATAATATGATGAAATAAATGCGTAATCAGAAAAGAAATATTCATAACCGAAAATTCCGTTTTCAATAAATCTTCTGCCAAGACGGAATTGAAAATCGTTACCGTAATTGCCGTCAGAGATATCATAATAACTGTAATGCCCGGATACCTTAAGCAAGTTTCGATATTGATAATATGCCGAGAATCTATATAGTTCCGATTTTAGCCGTGTATAAATCATAGTTGGCGCATAAAGTAGTAAGCGTGCGTCATTGTTTTCGTAAAATCCTGTTATTGAAAAAATTTCCGGATTTTCGAAACGAATTGTTATATCACCTACTTTTTTGCTCGGCTCGCCAGGAATATTTAATATTCCGTAACTCCCGCTAACAATAAATTTCTTTGAGAAATAAATTGAAGCGAGTCCCTTTAATGAAGTGAACCGACGGTTAACATAAATCGTGTTTAAATTGTATCTGTTCCAAGAAGCACCGAGTCCAAGAAACCCAATAAAACCGGCATCCAAACGCATGCCGTAATTCCATAAACTAAAATCTTGATTATCTTTATATGAATTTGAATATGGTGATATTCCAACGTTTGTCGGAACAAGATATAAAAACATATTGCCGATGCTGTAAATTCCTTTTGTAAACCCCGAAGGCGGTATCCAGCTTAATCTTTCATTTAATAATCTAATTTCAGTAGTATCTGTAGCTGAATCAAGAAGATCTTCGTAAATACTTTCGGCATCGCCATAATCTTCATTTAACGAAAATGCATCACCAAGGTACATTCTTCTTATCGGCAGTTCCTTTTTAATTTTTTCGTCCCGCGAAGTTTCAAGCAATTCGTTATAAATCTCCTCGGCTTCTGATAATCTATTCGCTTTAACGTATGAATCTGCCAAGAATAACATTCTTGTATCGATTTCATCTTTAACTTCGGTAACAAAATTAGAGTCGCTACCAAAAGCGGATTGTTCGGACAATAAATAGTCCTGGAAGTCATCATCAGAATAATAATCGTAATCATCTAATTCTTCTTTCAGAACAGGATCGGCAGAACGGTATCTTAATTCCCGGTAAATAATTTCAGCTTTATCGAATTGATTTGTAACAGTGTAAGCATCGGCAAGATAAAGTTGCGCTTTTTGATCATCAGGATTTATTTTTCCTAAATTCTCAAGTTCACTAATTGCCATCGTCGTATCGCCGACATTGTAATAATTTCGGGCGCGCTGTAGAGCAACGTCATAATCAAATTGTTCGTTTAGCAGGGTATCGTAAATTTCTATTGCTTTTTGATAATCCTCAGCGCAGGAAGCATAGTTTGCATATTCAATCATCTCATCTCTTGTTAAAGCAGTTCTTTTGCTTTTGTATTCTTCGAATTTTGTCGTTGCTTCACTGCAAAGTCCTTCTTCCGCCAAACGCCCGGCTTCCAAACGAAGTTCAAAAACTAATTGTTCTTCGTAAGCCGACAAATGTAATGCATAATTATTTTCCGCACCTTCAACTTCGGGGCTATTGGGAGATATTTTTTTAGCGGCATCCAAATATTTTCTTGCTTCGGGAAAATTTTTCTTCCATGAATACATTGAGGCAAGTGAAATAAAAGCATCAATATTTTCAGGGCGTTTTTCGGCAACATTCACTAAATATTTTTCGGCAATATCGAAATCTAAAACCGTCCACACTCCTATTTGCCCGCGTAAAAGTTGGTAATCCAAATTTTCCGGATCGTATTCCAAAAGTTTTGTAACGACAGAAATTGCTTTCTCCCATTCATAATTCCATGCGCTGTATTGCGCCAATCTAAATCTTGCGTCTAAGTCTTGATCTTCGGGTACACCGCTTAAGTATTCTTCTAATATTTCAATTGCGTTATCATAATAAAAAAGATTTGCGTAGGTGGCCGAAAGTCTCATCGCATATTCTTTATTACTCGGGTTGCTTTTCAAACTATCAGTATATTCAGCAACTTTTTGATTTAGGGTACTATCGCGAAAAGTATTTACGGTATTAGAAATCGAAATAAATCTTTCGTCTTGAGAATATTTATTTTGTAAAAACTGCAATTGCTGGTATGCTTCGTCGTATCGATTAACAGAAATTAGTTCGTTTATAAGATTAAAACGCATATCGTCATTTTCGGGTGAACGTTCTAATAGTCTGTAATATCTATCAATCGGGTAAACGGATTCATAAGAGCGCGGTTGGTAAATCGTTAAATACGACTGATTACGTGCTAAATCCAAACCATCCTGTGCTTCCTTAAAAAAGGGTTTGAAACCCAACGATTTAACAAAAGCATCTTCTGCAATTCTAAATTTACCGAGCCACAAAGTAAAATATCCGTATCTACTCCAGAGCCGCCAATCTTCAGGATAACGTTCGACATATTTTTTTAATATTCTTTCACCTTTTGTGATTGAACCTGTTTTTGCAAGAATTTCGGTATAACGAATTATTTCATCCGGTGATGCATTGTCGTCGCGTTTTAAATATTCATCGTACCAGATTTCGGCATTATTCCATTCCTCAAGCCAGCGATATGATTTCCCAATTTCCAAATAGCTGAAAGGATTATTCGGATCGATAGCAATATCGCGTTTGTGACCTTCGATTTTTTTATAAAGTAAATCATGCCAAATTGCGATGACCCTATCTAAATCTTTTTTGATTTGAGGATTGTTTGGATCCAACCTTCTTGCTCTTCGTAAATCAAGAACAGAGTATTGGTATTCAGCTGTTCTTTCGTAACATAATCCTCTAAGATGATAACCATCGGCTTGTCGTGGAGTTGAAGAAATGTATTTATTAAGTTGATCGATGGCTTCTTTAATTCTGCCTTCGCTCATCAAAAGAGTTGCTTGGCGTTTTATTGCGTCTGGTCGTGTTTGAGCGGAAAGTGGAATTATTATTAATAGAAATATTGCTAAGAATATTTTTATGCGATATTTCATTACCCGATAAATTTATTAATTGGCTGGTATGCGTTTGTTTGTGAAGTTTCGGCAGAAAGCACATATTCCATCATTGATTCGGCGCTGTCAACTCTTTCATCTACTTCCGAATTAAAAATTGATATGTAATCCTGCACTGCGTGAATATAATTTTCATCCTGACTCGGTAAATTATTTTGCACGTTTGACATAAGTTCAACTACGCTTTTCATATTGCCGCGAACGAGAAGCACAATAACTTTATTATCAATAACACAAATTTTATCTTTTTTATTTGTTGATTGTCTCACCGAATTCTGCAATTGGTTGACGGACAACAAACCCTTTACCTGCGCCGTAGGATCAAGCTTGAATGAAACTAAATTAAACATTTGTCCCGTGCTTTTATACAGTGCAATTTGATTGTTTAGAATCAATTGGAAATCGTTGTAATTATAAACATTTGAAAATGCGTACGGCTCCGAAGGGATATCAATTTTTGTCGGTTTGCTAAAATCTCTTTTAATCGGAGGAAGTGAAGAAGTAATCTCGCTTGTTTCAGTCAATGGTTTTTCAATTTGCGAAAATTCGGTTGTAATTCCTTTGTACGGTTCTATTCTATATTCGGAAATAAATTGACCTTCGGTATGCCCGACATTTGGAATAATACTTACATGCCCGCCATGAAAGCGTTCGCCCTTCTGCCCTTCTTTCTTTAATTGCACAACACCTGTTACAAATTGCGATAATCCTTCAACAATTGAATTTGCTTTCTGAGTCGCCGGTTCACTAATAACAAACATACTTGTAATATCTTTTTCTTCGATGTATTCAAGTGTATTTAAAAAAGTATCACGCAGATAATCAAGATTTCTGAACCCGACAAAAGGAGTAAGTTCGTCGAAGATTATTCTCGTTGGATGATACTGATCAACAACGGTAATAATATCATGGAAATATTCTACAAGATAATCATCGGGATTATAAGTGTCGTAAATTTCATTAGGCGCGGCTACACGAACAACAATAATTAAATTTTGATTCATGTAAGATTGTATATCAAAATTTAAGGAGGCAGCTTGAATCATTAAATCTTTTGGGCGCATTATAGTAAAGTACAAGCATACTTCTGCCGATTTAGCAGCTTCGAGTGCAAACTGCAAGCCGAGCAAAGTTCTACCAGATTTACGCGGACCAACAACTAAGTAACTACCCCCGCGGTAAACACCGCCCCAGTTCCGGTCTATGAAATTAAACCCCGATGTAATTCTTCTTACAGAGCTGACCATTTTATTCCTTAGGTCTATTATT
>CAZRMG010000057.1:0-10662 GCA_964601095.1 uncultured Melioribacteraceae bacterium
TTTACCATTTCGTTGTATCGTTCACGACTTGCAAGTCCCTCGCAGGGTCCTTCGCATTTTTTTATGTGGTAATCTAAGCACACCTTGAATTTCTTTTTATCTATTGCTTCTTGAGTAATGTCGAGCCGGCAGCTTCTTATTTTAAAAACTTTATTTAGCAGGCGAAGAGACGATTTCATATTCTTAACATCTGTGTACGGTCCAAAATATTTCGAGCCGTCCTTTATGATTGTTCTCGTTGGATAAATCTGTGGGAAAGGTTCATTCGTAATTCTTATATAGGGAAAAGTTTTATCGTCTTTTAGATTAATGTTGTATCGCGGTTTTAAATCTTTGATAAGATTGTTTTCAAGAACTAGCGCTTCAATTTCCGAATCAGTGATAATCAATTCGAGGTCATTTATTTTGGCAACAAGAGCCGCTGTTTTAGGGGATTCTATTCTATTTTGAAAATATGAACGAACGCGGTTTTTTAGATTCTTCGCCTTGCCGACATAAATAACTTTCCCTTTATCATTAAAGAACTGATAAATGCCTGGCTGTGTGGGAAGATTTTTTAATTTATCTTCTAATAGTACATTCATTCGAGTAAATAGATTTTCTGTTAGTTAATTAAAAAATGTTGTTGAGATTTGCAAATTGAAAATACCGCCGGCAAAAAAACCGGCGGTACAATTTTATTTAAAGACGTAGTTTTTCGGAATTACTACAATACCTGTATCGGAAACAGTAAATCTTTTTTTATCAGTTTCGGTATCAAAACCTATTTCTGTCCCTTCGGGTATTACAACGTTTTTATCTATTATAGTTCTCCTTATTCTCGCATGTCTTCCAATATTACAATTGTCCATAATTATAGAATCGGTTATATAACTATAACTGTTAACTTTAACGTTGAAACCGAGAATTGACCTTTCAACCAAACCGCCGGAAATTATTGTACCGTCGGAGATCAAAGAATTTATTGCCCGTCCAACTCTTTCACCTTCATGCGAAACTGTTTTTGCCGGTGGAAATTGCTGTTGCTGCGCGCGCAAACGCCAGTCGGCATCGTACAGATTAAAATGCGGATTGACATTAATCAAATCCATGCTCGCTGCATAATAGCTGTCGATTGTACCAACGTCAACCCAGTAGGGTTCATCCTTTTTATTTTCATCAACAAATTGGTATGCACGAACATTATACCCTTTTTTTATCATATAAGGAATTATGTCTTTGCCGAAATCATGATTATGAATTTTTTCATGATCCATTTTATTCATAATCTCTTTAAGCGTTTTAATATTGAATACATAAATACCCATATTCACAAAACTCATATCCGGCTTATCTGGAATTGTCGGCGGAATTTTCGGCTTCTCTATGAATGAAGTAACTTTATAATCATCATCGATTTTCAAGACACCGAAACGCGCGGCTTGAGATTGCGGTACTTCCATTGCCGACATAGTTAACTGTGCATTTTTTTCGATGTGGTTTTGGATCATTTTCATGTAATCCATTTTGTAGATATGGTCACCGGAAAGAAGCAGAACCCACTCATAATAGTTCTCTTCAAGTAAATTAAAATTCTGGTGGATTGCATTTGCCGTTCCAAGGTACCAATTATTACTTGTTTTAAATTGGGGCGGAATTGAATAAACAAATTCATAAAGCTCGGGATGAAAAATACTCCAGGCTTCGTACAAATGTTTGTTGAGTGAATCGGATTTGTACTGAGTTAAAACATAAATTTTTCTTAATCCCGAATTCAAACAATTCGAAAGTGTAAAATCAATAATTCTGTACTTGCCGCCGAATGGAACCGAAGGTTTTGTTCTTTCCTTTGTTAAAGGGAATAAACGCTCTCCTTGCCCTCCGGCCAACACCATAGTTAAAGTTTTTCTTAAAATTGCAGCGCCGGTATATGCCATAACATTCTCACCTTGTTTACCTAAAATATATCGAAATATGAATTGATTGGCAATTACTGAAATTATTAAGTTTGTGTTATTGTCTCCAGAAAATGATTAAATATCCGCTAATGCTATTAAAAACAAAAGTTATTATAGTTTATTCATCTTTAATTTTCATTGTGCTTGCAATAAGTACTTTTTTACTATTCAAACCAATTGTTAATACGTTTAATGTGCTTGTTCAGAATGACGATGTAATTGAAAAAAGTCTGAATGCCATTAAAGTCAATGATGAATTAAAACAAGCTGTAGAAAAAAAATCGGCTGTCGGAATAGATGTTCTTCATTATTTGATAAATATCAATCTTTTTCCCGAACAGAAAAATATTAAAGCCGAAGTAACATTAAAAATAATTGTTGACACGGACGCTGAAAAAATTGATCTGGATTTTTATGATAATATGAATATTGACAGCGTAACTGTAAATGGTAAAAGTGCCAAGTTCACTCGGACTGAAAAAAATCTTTCAGTCTATTTGGGGGATCCCCGTTCGGATACTTCCAACATCAAAATAGTTTACGGTGGAACTCCTAAAAGTCTTGGTTTCGGATCTTTTAATTTTCCAAAAGTTGGCGATAGAAAATTTGTTTATACAATGAACGAACCTGTTTATGCGTCAACTTGGCTGCCGTGCATTGATGTTCCAACCGACAAAGCATTAGCGGATATTTTCATAACAAATGATTCTTCGATGGTTTCGTTATCAAACGGTAAATTAATAAGTACAATTGCGCAAGGTTCGCGAAAAACCTATCATTGGAAAACATTTTACCCGATATCAACCTATCTAATAGCTTTATATTCTGCCAATTATCAAACTCATTCACAAAAATATATTTCCGTTGAAAAGGATACGATTCAATTATTGTGTTACGCCACACCCGAAAAATTTGAAGATTTGAAAAAAGATTTTTCAGATCATTCAACATATATGAAAATTTTTGAGGAGCTTTTTGGACCATATCCTTTCGTAAAAGAAAAGTACGGACTCGCGGAATTCTGGTGGAATTACGGCGCTATGGAAAGTCAAACAATTACGGGTGTTGGATCAAAGTACATTAGCGGTCATAAATTTTTTGCAGATATGCTGATTCACGAGCTCGCCCATCATTGGTGGGGAAATGCTATTTCACCAAAATCATGGAAAGATATTTGGCTTAACGAGGGATTTGCCACCTACTCCGAAGCACTTTATTTTGAAAAAAAAAGTGGATTCAGCGCTCTTCAATCAACACTCGATCAAAAATTTGATACTTTCGACAACGGAACACTTTATAACCCAATTGATAATTTATTCAGCAGATTGATTTACGATAAGGGCGCATGGGTGCTGCACATGCTTCGCAAAGAAATGGGGGATAAAGTTTTTTTTAGTATTCTTAGGAAGTATTTTGAAAAATTTAAATACGGAAACGCATCAACAGAAGATTTTAAAAAACTTTGTGAGAATGTTTCGGGTAAAGACTTAACTCATTTTTTCAACCAGTGGATTTATGAGGGCGAGGGAATAATTTTTTGTGATTATAATTGGACTTCACATAAAACTGGTGGGGGTTATCAAGTATATTTGAATATCGAACAGACACAGGACGGCTTTGAATTATATAAATTCCCGGTTGACATAAAAATACTTTATGAAAATGGAGAAGATCCTATAATAGTTACGAAATATGTTAATAATAAAAAGGAATCTTTTTCATTGGACATTACTTCGAAACCGAAAAAAATAGTTATTGATCCCGATAAATGGTTGCTCGCAATTTTTAACGAAAAAGATATTTAATGGAACAAAAAAAAACATACTTCTTTATTTCTGATATTCATTTGGGATTACATGATTATTCCACTGAAAAAGATAAAGAAAAATTACTCGTTGATTTTATAAAATATGCAACAACTTCGTGCGACGAGTTGTACATAGTTGGTGATTTATTTGATTATTGGTTCGAGTACAAAAGAGTAATTCAAAAAGGATTTATTAGGACACTCGCTGCATTGGCTGAGTTTGCTGATTCGGGAAAACAAATTCATTATATAATCGGCAACCATGATTTCCTTCACCGGGACTTTTTCGAAAAGGACATTGGAGCTAAAGTTTATTATGATCCGGTTGATATCAAATTAAACGGTAAAAAATTTTTTATGGGGCACGGTGACGGTTTGGTTAAAAATGATACAGGTTATAAAATTTTGAAAAAAATTTTACGTAACAAAACATTGCAAAAAGTTTATTCGCTTATTCACCCGGATCTAGGGATTAAAATTGCCAGTCACACAAGCAAAACAAGCCGCGGATACACATCAAAAAAAAATTACGGCACAGTTGACGGATTGATTGAAACCGCCAAAACTAAAATCAACGAAGGATATGATTATGTTATCTTCGGTCATTCGCACGAAAAAACTTTACAAAAATATGATAACGGTTATTACATAAATTTAGGAAGCTGGCTCGAACAGCCGTGTTACGGAAAGTATTGCGATTCATTTGAGATAATCGATTGGAAGGGAAATGAACAACGTTAAAAAACCAATTACGAAAAAACCTGTTAAGAAAAAAAGTAAATCGCTTCGCTATTTTCTTGTTACATTATTAATTCTAATTATTGCTGCGGGAATTTTATTTTTCCAATATGTAGCGGAAGGCCTTCCTTCTCTCGACGAACTTGAAAATCCGAGAGCTACATTAGCAAGTAATGTATATAGTATCGATGGCGAATTGATCGGTCAATTCTTTAAGGAAAATCGCGTTGAAGTTAGTATCGATGAAATCCCTCCGCAAGTTGTAAATGCATTGATTGCTACGGAAGATAAAAATTTCTACAACCATTGGGGTGTTGATTTGCAGCGTTTCATTAAAGCGATGATAAAGAATGTCATCTTTTTTAAACGCGAAGGCGCAAGTACAATCACGCAGCAATTGGCAAAAAATTTATACAAACTTAAAAACAGGAAAGAATCGATTTTTGATACGGGTGTTCGTAAAATCCAGGAATGGATCACCGCAATCCAAATTGAAAAAACTTACACAAAGCGCGAAATAATTGAAATGTATTTTAACATTTCTTTCTTTGGACACGGCGCTTACGGTATTAATATGGCTGCCAAAGTGTATTTCGATAAAGAAATAAAAGACCTAAATGTAAGCGACGCAAGTATTCTGGTCGCGGTTTTGAAATCGTCGGTTTATTATGATCCGTTCGAAAAATATGAAAACGCGATGCGCCGGAGAAATGTTGTAATGAAAAATATGGTTGATAACGGTTATCTTGCCCAAGAAACCTACGATAAGCTAAAAGTTCTTCCTATTAAACTTTCGTACAAGAAATATGAAGAGGGAATCAGCGCAACAATAGCTCCGCATTTTCTCGAATACGTTCGTCAACAGATGGAAAAACTTACCGACAAATATGGTTTTAATCTGTACCGCGATGGTCTAAATATTTACACAACCCTCGATAGTAGAATGCAAAGAATTGCTAATAAAGCTTCTGCAACACATCTTGAAATATTTCAGAAACAATTTGATAAAAGTTGGAATTGGAACAGATACCCGCAAATTCTAAAAGAAATTCTTGACAAAGCAATTAAAAAGAGAATTGAATATAAATCCGCCGAGACAAGTGAAAAAGCAAAAATATATAATCAATTTATGAATGATAAAATTTTTGTTGATTCTGTTAAAAAAGCCGGAGAACTTATTGAAGTTGGTTTTGTAGCTCTCGATACAAAGAATGGTGCGATACGCGCAATGGTTGGCGGACGTAATCAGAAATTTTTATATGGATTAAATCATACAACGCAAATTAGGAGACAGCCCGGCTCTGCTTTCAAACCAATTGTTTATGCAGTTGCCGTCGATAACGGTTTGTACCCTGCTTACCCAATTCTTAATCAAAGATTTGATTATAACGGATGGAGTCCGCAAAACTTTGATAGGAAAACTACCGGTTTCGAAACTCTCCGCGAAGCGCTTCGTGAATCGCTAAATATTGTTGCTGCAAGATTAATTATTGAAGATCATGCACCATTGTGGAAAATCGAAAGATTTGCAGAACGAATGGGAATTAAAAGCAAACTTGATTTAGTTCCATCTATTTCGCTCGGGACATCGCTTGTAACCCCATTGGAATTGGCCTCGGCATTTGCAACAATTGGCAACCATGGAATTTATAACGAGCCGATTTCTATCTTAAAGATAGAAGATAAAAACGGAATGTTGATTGATAAGTTCAACAATTATGCAAGCGAAGCAATTCCGGAAGAAACAGCATACATTGTTACAGATATGATGCGTACCGCCATAGATCACGGCACCGGTGTTGCCGCGAGGTACACATACAATTTTAACAGACCGGCTGCGGGTAAAACGGGAACAACTCAAGATTATGCCGATGCATGGTTCTGCGGTTTTACGCCGCAGTTAACTGCTTCAGCATGGGTCGGATTTGATGATCAAAGAATATCATTTACCGGCGACTATGGACAAGGTGCACGAGCAGCGCTTCCTATTTGGGCGATCTTTATGCATGATGTTTATGAACAATTACAATTACCGCTTGAGGATTTTCAAATGCCGGAAAGCGGAAATGTTGTTCGGGTAAAGTATTGCAGGGAATCTATTTTTGAATTGGGTAACCCGAAATTATTTTCAAGTGATTGCCGCGGCGGTGAGTATTCCGATATATCAAACGTCAAAGATGTTCCTGAGGGATATGATGCTTTCAGCGATTCTTATTCAAGATCAATTGATAGATATTCGATTAAAGATTCTACTTCACGCGAAGCAAAAGAAATAAAATGAGTTTTGTTTAAGTTTTTTTACTTGAGTATTTTTGAATCGTGATTATGCCCGGATGGTGGAATTGGTAGACACGCTAGCTTCAGGAGCTAGTGATGGCAACATCGTGCAGGTTCAAGTCCTGTTCCGGGTACATAATATCTTTAGTTTTGGCGGATATGAAAATATAGAATCAATTATTGTTGTATTCTTTAGTAAATGTATTTGGTTTCTTCCTAATATTTTTTTGTTATAAAATTACGAGCTCACCATGAAAAATTATTTTATCCCCTCAATCTTAATTTTATCATTAATGTTAATTAGCTGTATTGAATACACAGAAAAAATGAAATTGAATAACGACGGGTCTGGAGAAATTACTTTTGCTGTCGGCTTGAGTGAAGAACTGTTAAACTTTGACGGCGGCGAAATGCAGTCAAATGATTTTAATGAAGAAAAAATAAAAGATAATTATGAAGGCAAAGAAGGTATTAAAGTATTGGGCAGCAGGTCGTATTCAAAGGACGGAAATAGATGGATAGAAGTATCGCTTGAGTTTGATTCAATAGAAAATTTACAGAATGCTTCAAAAGATAGTTCCAACAACGGAATGATAGGAGAGATGTCTTTAACAGAAAACGAAAACGGTAATTGGGTTTTTAACCGTAAAATTTCAAATGATAATGATAAAGACAATGATTCAGGCAATTCTACAAATATGATGAATATGATGTTTTCTAAATACGAATGGCATTATGAATTGATATTGCCTTCAAAAATAATTTCTACAAATGCTAAAGAAGAAGATGTTGATACGGAAAATAAATCTGTTAAATGGAAATTTAATCTTGCAGGGCTTTCTTCAAACAATATTATGACTGTTGTTTTTGAAAAACATGAATCAACAAATAATACCGCATATGTTGTTGTTGGCGCAATACTATTAATTGTATTGGCTGCCGCGGCTTTGAATCTTGCTAAAAAGAAAAAACCAGAATCGGTTTAAGCGTAATTAATTATGGGTGAAAATTCGTTTGATAATACCGTGCTTGATTCAACATATTCGAAAGCAATAGAATTCTCCCAATCGCATTACGAAAATTTTCCGGTTGCATCTTTATCCCTTCCCAAAAATATAAGAAAGCACGTTGCTGTTGTTTACAAGTTTGCTCGCAATGCAGATGATATTGCTGATGAAGGTGAATACTCCATTGAAGAGAGAATGCGGCACTTAGAAAAATACAAACATCAGCTCAGCGAAGCTTTACAAGGTAATTATGCAAATGAATTTTGGAAAGCGCTTCACAATACAATAGTTAGTTTTAATCTCACCGAAAAATATTTTTACGACCTATTAAGTGCTTTTGCACAAGATATAACAAAACACAATTACGAAACATTTGATGAGTTACTAAATTATTGTGAACGTTCTGCAAATCCCGTGGGAAGAATTATCCTTGAATTTTTTAATATCCGGCATGATAAAGCCAAAGAATATTCCGATGCAATTTGTACTGCGCTTCAATTAACTAATTTTTATCAAGATGTATCGGTTGATTATAAAAAGGGAAGAATATATTTACCGATTAAGGAAATGCAAAAATTCGATGTCGATGAAAGCAGCTTTCTTGAGAAGCAAAACGATTTAAATTTTAAAAATCTATTGACGTTTCAGGTTAACAGAAATTATGAATTATTTGAAAAAGGGAAAAACCTTTTACCCTTATTGCCAAAACGGTTGAGATTTCAGATAACTTTAACTATACTTGGGGGTGAAGAGATACTTCATAAAATCAGAAAAATAGATTATGATGTACTAAATATTCGTCCTAAACTTTCGAAGATTGATTATGTAAAACTTTTAATGAAAGCAATCTTAAAAAAAAATGATAGATGAATCAAAACAAATAGCGAAAGAAAGCAAAAGCAGTTTCTATTATGCTTTTAATTTATTGCCGCGATCAAAACGCGACGCTATGAATACAGTTTATGCTTTTTGCCGTAAGACGGATGATATTGTTGACGAAGGGAACGAACCCGATGATCTAAAATATGAAAAACTCCGCCGTTGG
Organism: uncultured Melioribacteraceae bacterium; assembly: GCA_964601095.1. GTDB lineage: Bacteria > Bacteroidota > Ignavibacteria > Ignavibacteriales > Melioribacteraceae > JAEWUC01. The sequence continues at coordinate 8,812 of CAZRMG010000057.1, forward strand.
AGAATCGAACTTGAAAAAGCATTGCTTGGAAACTCAGAATATCCATTACTGAATAAAGTAGCAACATATATAAAACAATTTAACATTCCGCTCGATCCTTTTTTTGAATTGATTATCGGGATGGAAATGGATCTTCAGCGTAAACGCTACTTAAGTTTTGACGACCTTTCCCAGTATTGTTACCGGGTTGCATCAACAGTCGGATTAATGTGTATTGAAATATTTGGATACAAAAACAACTCCACAAAAGATTATGCCGTCAATCTTGGCGTTGCTATGCAGCTTACAAATATTTTACGCGATGTAGGAAAAGATTCTGAAAGCGGACGAATTTATTTACCCCAGCATGATTTAAATGCATTTAATTATTCCGAAAGAGAATTATTCGAAAAGATACACAACAATAATTTTATTGAATTAATGAAACATGAATCAGCGCGGGCTCACGATTATTTTACTAAAGCAAATTCGGCGCTGGATTTCGACGACAAACCTTCGATGTTCCCGGCTCGCGCAATGCAGCATATTTATTTCAAACTTCTTCAAAAAATTGAAGCCGAAAACTACGACGTGCTCAATAAGAAAATTAAAGTTAACAAGTTTGAAAAGGCCGGAATTGCCGTTGGCGTTTGGGCCAAATATAGTCTTGTCTATTGATGAACAAATGTATTGTTATCGGCGGCGGTATTGCAGGACTTAGTACGGCTGTTTTTCTCTCCGAAAAAAATATCCCGGTGCATCTAATTGAATCTTCGCCAAAACTAGGCGGACGCGCATATTCATTATTTAACAAGAATTTTTCAGATGTTTTTGATAACGGTCAGCATATTTTGATGGGCTGTTATTACGATACTTTGGAATTTCTTAACAAGATTGGTTCATCTAAACTTCTCGATTTCCAAAAATCACTCAGCATAAATTTTGTTGAGAGGGGAGGAAAACTAAATAAACTTGAAGCCCCCAAAAATTTTTATCCGTTTAATTTGTTGTGGGGGATACTGAATTATAAATCTTTATCTCTAAAAGAAAGACTTAAGATAGTTGATTTATTTCTCGATCTTGCCTGCTGTTTCGAAGAAGATTTGACCGAAAAAAATATTTATAATTGGCTTAAGGAGAAGGGGCAGTCGGAAAATTCATTAACAGCTTTTTGGGAAATCTTAATTGTCGGGGCTTTGAATACAAGTCCGAAGAAAGCATCGGCAAGTATGTTCGCCGCAGTTTTAAAGAGGATTTTTTTCGACGGCTCACAAACTGCTTCGATTGTAATTCCAAAAGTCGGTTTGTCGGAACTTTACATACGGCAATCGGAAAAATTTATAGAAATGAATTCGGGCATTATTTCAACTTCCGAAAGGGTAATCGAAGTTGTTGTTGAAAACTACAGAATAAAAAAAATTATTACGGATAAGAATGTATATGATGATTTTGATTATGCAATATCGACTGTTCCACCGTACGCATTGGATAAAATAAAATTTACTTGTGATAACTTTGGACAAGAGAAATTAGTTGGTCAATTCAAAAATGAGATTAATAAAATTCAGTACGCTTCCATTTTAAATATTCATCTATGGTTGAATGAAAATCCCTTCGAGAAAAAATTCTACGGTTTAATTAACTCAAATATTCATTGGGTTTTCAATCACGGAAAACATATCTCTATAACAACAAGCAATGCCGAAGAATTTAACGATATTAACAACGCAGATATTGTAGAAAAGTTTTGTTCGGAATTAGAAAATTATTTTCCTATATTCAATCGCAATTTGGTAGTCGATTCGAAGGTTATTAAAGAGAAGCGTGCTACATTTATCCCCGATACTCAATCAAATAGTGTTAGAAAAAAAG